>DLYJ01000213.1:5258-19808 GCA_003447785.1 Treponema sp. | reverse complement strand
GAGCTTACGGCAGGTGAATTAAATTCAATCAGATACAAAAATACTGCCTTAAAAGATGACCGCCTTTACTGCCGTGTTGAATACGACAGAAGTGAAGAACAGAAAAATCTTTACCGCTCCTGGCAGTCAATTACCAATCCTAAAATCCGCGGAACAGGGTTTGCTCCGCTTCAAAAAGGTTTTGATGGAATTCGTCTGGCCTGTCAGGACGCCATAAAAATGGCAGTCCGTGATTACTGGCGTACCAAAATCAAGAATAAACCTCGCGAAATTTCGGGCAGAATAATGCTCAGTGCTCCGCCTGTAGTTGCGGTAGACAGCGGCCGCTATAAGGTTACGCTTGATTTTTTTATGGAAACAGATAGAATATTAGAGTACGAAAAGTTTTAAAATCTGCATTGGCGGATTATACTTTATGAGAAAGAAAATATCTTACCGATTTTGGAGGTAATAATATGAAAAAATTTTTCGCTGTAATTACAGCTATGCTTTGTCTTACTGGTGCAGTTTTTGCAGATGAAGTTGAAGATCTTTTGAAAGAACCTGTTAGCAACGAAATTCAGACAATTATTCCGGAAGATCAGCACGTAACAAACAAGACTGCAAAAGTTCGTCTTGAATACACACCACTTACAGATGAAGTTCGTTTGTATTACACATGTGCAGCCGTTCAGTTTGATCAGGGCGAAGCAATGAATACAGCTTTGGCTGTTCTCAAAGACTTCCAGGAAAAGAATCAGTACTACAGCTACAAATATATGCGTCGTGATTCAGTAAAATATTACAAGGACGAAAAGACTGGATTCAAATGGGCCCAGTACTTCTCTTACGTAAGATTCCAGAGATAGTTTAACTGAGGGTTTTTACAAACCCTCAAAAGACCGTGTATTCTCGACCGGTTTTGAGCTGGCTCCTTAAAGGTTCCGGCTCAACTTTTATATAGAGGCAACTCTAAAAAATCACAGTCACACACTTTAAGCGGGGCGTTTTGACTGCAAATTTACCGTTCTTTCGGCCCCGCTTAAGAACTAATGAGTTATAAAAAATGGACGTTCAGAACATCATCAAAAACCTTCACCCACTTGAGACAAAGGTACTTTTAAACTACACATCAAAAGATGAATTATCATCAGAAAAACTTCAAAAAGAACTTGATTATAAAGAAGGACACGCAAACCAGGCGTTTTCATGGCTTGGCGGAAAGGGACTCATCGCTGTAGAAAGCCGCACCCCGCACACTTACTACGAAATTACTGAACTTGGACGTGCTTTTGCAAAAGACGGCACTCCGGAAGAAAGAATCATAAACTACGTTAAGGAAAACGGAGCAAAAACACTCCCTGAAATCGCAGCAGGCCTGGGTCTTGAACAGAAGGACGTTGGTTCTGCATTCGGTCCGCTTTCTAAAGACGGCGTTCTTAAAATGAATGCAGAAAAAAAGGCCGAATACACAGGTGCTCAGATTCCTGCACGCGTTGCAACAGCAAAGGCTCTCCTTGCAAAAGTTGCCGCAGCCGCTGACGGAATGATTGAAAGCACAAGCCTTTCAGCAGACGAACAGAATGTAATTTCTGTATTTGCAAAAAAACGCGGAGCACAGGACAGCGCATTCAAAATCATCGAACGGGAAACTGTAATCTATAAATTGACTTCTGACGCTAAGGCAGTTGCAGAAGGACTTAAAAAGGCCGGAATTACCGGTAACGAAATCGGTGAACTTACACCAAAAATGCTTGAATCAGGCGAATGGAAAAACGGTACATTCCGCGGATACAACATTGCAATTCCGCCGGCACGTATTATTCCGGGACGCACAAACCCATACGTACAGTTCCTTGAACACGTTAAGGACAAGCTTTGTTCACTTGGATTCAAGGAATTTGACGGCCCGCTGGTAGAAACTGAATTCTGGAACGGCGACGCTTTGTTCATGCCGCAGTTCCACGCAGCCCGGGACATTCACGACGTTTATCGAATTAAAAACCCGACACACGCAAAAGAAATTGAAGAACCATATCTGTCAAACGTTGCAGCTGTTCATCAGAATGGCGGCAAATCAGGCAGCCGCGGCTGGAACTACACTTTTGACCACGAATTTACACGCCGCCTTGTTTTGCGTTCTCAGGGTACAGTTTTGTCAGCTCACCAGCTTCACAAGGCAGAAATTCCGGGCAAATACTTTGGTATCGCACGCTGTTTCCGCTACGACAAAGTAGATGCAACACACCTGTCAGACTTCTATCAGACAGAAGGAATCGTACTTGGTGAAGATGTAAACCTCCGCACACTACTCGGCTTCCTTGAAATGTTTGCTAAGGAAGTAGCAGGAGCAACTGAAGTAAAATATGTTCCGGGATACTTCCCGTTCACAGAACCATCAGTAGAAGTTCATATCAAGCACCCTGTTCTGGGCTGGTTTGAACTTGGTGGTTCCGGAATCTTCCGTCCAGAAGTAACTAAGGCAATGGGCGTTGATGTTCCTGTAGCAGCATGGGGTATCGGTATTGACCGTATGGCTCTGATGGCTCTCGGCCTTAACGATTTGCGCGAACTGTTCAGTGAAAACATTGAAGAAGTTCGTTTGAGAAAAGCAAGATTCTAATTATTTGGCATATTGCATGAGGGTAAAGTCGAGGAGTTTTTTACACAAAAGCTCTTCGCCGCCCTTGCAAAAGGCGCTGACGAAGGGGCGGCCGATTAAAACGCGGTCCGCTCCAAAAGCCATGGCGGTGGCAATGTCCAGGGCACTTCTGATTCCGCCGTCCACCCAGATTTCTTTACAATAAGGTCTTAATTCATCCCCATAATTCTGTAAAAATTCAGCGGTACTTCCGATACGTGTTTCTACGCGGCCGCCGTGATTCGAGATGTATGCGATATCAGGCTGCACTTCTTTTACGAGCTGGATGTCTTCTGCATTAAAAATGCCCTTGATTGCAAAGCGGATGCCTTTTTTTTGCAGGGCTTCTTTAATTTGAATCAGTTGTCCGGCAGTCTTTTTTTCCAGTGGAATAAGATTTTTCATTGTTGAAATATTGAATGAATCGATATCTATCCCGATGACCTTTGCGTAAGGAGATGCAAATTCAATATGCTCGAGAATTTTTGAATTTTCAAAGGGCTTTATAAAGAAGGACGCTTTAAATTCACGGTCGCCTTTCTGAATTTTTTTAACCGCTTCTATACCAAACTTGATTTTTTCGTCCGGAAAGCCGTCGCCGACGCAGATATCAAGGCCAACTTTATGCGCTGCCCCAAACATCTGGGTGTAATAATCGTGTTCGTCTGAAAAACCGATGTTTTCCTGGGCGCCTGTAATTGGTGCGATACTGATTTTTGGAATTCGTTCAGCAACAGGGCGTTCCAGAAAATTTACAAAAACAAGAGGGTTTTCTTTTCGTAAAACTTCCCAGCCGTCGCAATTGAGTCGAAAATTTATGTTACGGTTAACGCCACCCATTCCGGGCATCTGGCCGATACAGCCGGTTCCGTTGCAGGTAGTGCAAAAATGGCATTTAAAATTGTTGAGAGCCACGTTCAAATTCCTTAAAAATATTATATCCGGGCGCACAGATGTTTACAAGAAAACTTCCTAAACTTAAAAATTTGCGCGCCGATAATGTATAGGTAGAATTGATTGAAATTTCAATTTTGGAGAACTGATGAAAAACAATGTTAAGATAAACACAGTTGCAGGCGTAATTCTTTTTGGGCTTGCCGCAGTGTTTTCGATTTCGCTGCTTTTAGTTTTATTTGATTTTGGCGGGATGAGCCCTGCCCACAACACATATCTTTATCAGGTCGGAAAGATGTTTGCCGGAGTTTACGGCATTTGTTCTGCCCTGATTCCCGTGTTTCTGTTTGTAAGCGCCGTAATGTGCTTTACAACAAAGTGGCGCACACGTACCGGCGTAATTCTGCTCGGTTCAGTTATTCCATTCTTTACTCTGGATGCTCTTGAACATATCTGCCGCATGCTTGCAAAAGAAAATGACGGCGATATTTTTATCATGAAACTCGTTGCCGCAGTTTTGACCGGTGCAATCATTGTCGCAGTTGAATATTTACTTCTTGCAATCATCGGAGAAGCAATTGAAAACCATCAGGGCGGTTCAGAAGAAGAATCTGATGAATCAATTGAAGACGAGGAAGAGGCAGCAGATGAATATGACGTTTCTGACGAAGTAAATGAACCATTCTTAACGGAAGAGAAAACAGAAATTCCCGTAAATCCTGTAAAATACACACCGCTCAAACGCTTTAACATCAAGGACCTGGAAGTTCCGGTTGAATACGAAGAAAAGAACGATGTTGAATTTACAGACGAAACAATTGCGCATGACGAAGTGTCTTCTGGTGCAGATGTAAGCCAGTATGCGGAACAGGTAGAAAACCCTGTCAAAACACTCCAGGCAGAAGACCCAACCATCATCACTGAAGAAAGCCCTGACCACGGACGGCCAGCCACAACTGATGATGACGGAAGCAACGCTTCCGTCGAAGTGAGCAATACAGGAGGTATTGCGAACGGAGAAACTCCTGCCGATGAAAGCGTGACTGAAACCGCAGCGAGCAAAACAGAAGGTTTTGCGAACGAAGAAGTGTCTGATTCAGCAGAAGCCCCGGTTGAAAGCGTGAATGAAACAACAGCGAACGAAGAACCGTCACCCTTTGACCATATTTTTGACGCTCAGGAACGCCGCTACGAAGAAGAAACATACGAAACTCCGGACCCGAGGGAAAATGTCCCTGACCACGACTGGTCAGCCACAGATGATGGTGAAGAGAGCAAAACAGGAAGTATTGCGAACGAAGAAGTTCCTGAGGAAGAATTTGTTGAATATGAAACCGCGGAAACTGACAGCGAGGTGTCAGCCACACCTCCATGTGACGGAAGTGAAACTTCCGTCGAAGAGAGCAAAACAGGAAGTATTGATGGCGAAGAAATATCTGGCCACGGACGGCCAGCTACACCTCCATGTGACGGAAGCAACGCTTCCGTCGTAGTGAGCAAAACAGGAGGTTTTGCGAACGAAGATTACAAATACGACGACAGCGTTGGAATTACAGACGGCACAGATATTCAATATAATGAATTGGATGAAGACGAAACTCAGTCAGTAAAAGACTTTTTCTCAGACGACGAATTAATTCCGGAAGAAATCGAGCCATCTGACGATGAATTATTGGATGACGCGACCGAAGAAAGCCCTGACCACGGACGGCCAGCCACAGCAGATGGGGAAGTGAGCAGTATTGCGAACGAAGAATCTGCCGCCGATGCGAACGACGAGTTCGGCGACGCTACAATCAGCACAGAAATTGAAGGCCAGGACGGTGACGACCTTTCTGACTTTGTAGAAAAACGCAATTCAAGTTTTGACAAAATTTTCAGTCAGATGAGCGAAGATGCCGCACAAAACCCGGTTGTAAGCAGTGAAGAAAGTTTTGACGATGAAATTGACAGCCTTTTTGACGACGATAATTCGGATGAAGAACTCAGCGAGGTGCCGGGAGAAGAACGCCAGTTCGATCCGACAGCCGAACCTGTAGTTGATGCCAACGGAGTTGCGTACGGAACAAGTGTTCCATTCAACACGGAAGATATCAGTTTTGAAGATGTTGCAAAAGCAAGAAAGAATATTAATTCCGTTAAAAATGCAAATAGGGGCGCCGTTTTGAATGACAGCACTGACATTGCAGAAAAACTTGCACCTGTAGAACAGCTCGCCGAAGAAGAAATGCTGGTTGAAAACCATGTTGAAAAACCGGTTGAAAAGCCTGTGGAAAAAGCAAAGCCGCGCCTTAAGATGAGCGATTACAAAATTCCGACAGACATTTTGACAACCTATGAAAACGGTGAATATTGGGTTGTGGACGAGGCAACCAGAGCCGCTGCAGAAGACTTAAAGGAAACTCTTAAAGAATTCAATATTGAAGCAGAAGTTACAGGCATCCGCAAAGGACCTGTAGTTACAATGTTTGAAATTCTTCCGGCTCCGGGCGTTAAACTGAGCAAAATTGTAGCCCTCCAGGACAATATTGCACTCCGCCTGGCTGCAAGTTCGGTTCGTATCGTTGCGCCGATTCCTGGAAAGCATGCGGTTGGTATCGAAGTTCCAAACGCAGACCGAGCGGTTGTAAGCTTTAAGGAAATTGTTGAAGAAGCAAATCCTGCATTCGACAAGATGGCAATTCCTGTAATTCTTGGAAAAGACATTTCGGGTGAACCGCAGATTATCGACCTTGCAAAAACTCCGCACATTCTCATTGCGGGTTCAACTGGTGCCGGTAAATCGGTTTGTGTAAACAGTATGATTCTTTCGATTTTGTACAAGAGAAGTCCAAACCAGGTAAAACTGATTCTGATTGACCCTAAAATCGTTGAATTAAAACTTTATAACGATATTCCGCATCTGTTGACTCCGGTAATTACCGAGCCAAAACGTGCTCTCCAGGCACTTCAGTACTGTCTTTGCGAAATGGAACGCCGCTATGCTTTGCTGGACGGAATGGGAGTTCGTGACATTACAAGTTACAACCGCCGTATCACGGAACGCAAGGTAATGCAGGAAAAACTTCCGTACATCGTTATTATCATTGATGAATTTGCGGACCTGATGGCGACAACAGGAAAGGAACTTGAATCCAATGTTGCCCGACTTGCCGCAATGAGCCGTGCAGTTGGAATTCACCTGGTACTTGCTACACAGCGTCCGTCTGTAAACGTAATCACCGGTTTGATTAAGGCAAATATTCCGAGCCGAATTGCATTCATGGTTGCAAGCCGTACGGATTCAAATATCATTATCGACTCCGTTGGTGCCGAAAAGCTTCTTGGAAAGGGTGACATGCTTTATGCAAGTGCAACCGACCCTTACCCGACCCGAATTCAGGGTACCCTCGTAAGCGATGACGAAGTTGAAAAAGTTGTAGATTACGTTAAACAATACGGCGAACCTGACTACATCGACGACGAAATCTTTGTTGATGACGAAGATGAAGGCGAAGGCAGCGGACCGGGCCTGTTCAGTGATGGAGAAGACCCGCTTTACGACCAGGCACTTCAGATTGTCGTTCAGGCAGGAAAGGCAAGTGCGTCGTATATTCAGCGTCGCCTGAAGATTGGTTACAACCGCGCTGCGCGCCTGGTAGAAGAGATGGAAGAGCGGGGAATTGTAGGACCTGCCAACGGTTCCAAACCCCGGGAAGTAATTTACGTACCTTAGTATTTGCCTGACCGCCCCTTGCCGGCTATAAAAACTTGTTTTATAATAACGGCAGTGGGAGGTTTTATGACCGGGTACGATAAAATTGCGATTTTGCTGGGAGAACTTGGCTCTGAGGCGAGCGCTCCGATTCTTGCGCGTCTTAATCTTAACAATGATGAACTGACTAAAATCAGAAAATCCATGAAAAACCTTGGCGGAAAGTATGACCCGTGGAATGAAACCCAGGTTGCCCGCGAAAATCTTGTTCTGGAAGAATACAAGGCTTATGGCGAACTCCGCGGCATTTATAAGGAAGTTCCGCACGCTTCGTTCATCAAGACCGGCGAATCAAGCGCTCAGCATAATGCAAGGGAAATGGCCATGGCTGATCCTGAAGCACTTGCTAAAGTTCTTGGTCAGTGGCTCAAGGACGATAAGTAAAAACAAGCCCCAGAAATACTCATTAGTTTAATTAAAAAAAAAATCATAAATTTTTTTCACACTCTCATTTTATGCAAGTCTGCCTGTGTATATTCATATCAGTTTGAGGAGGCAGCGCATATGATAAATAAATCTGCTATTGAAATTATTGACGAAAACAGAAGTGCAAGAATTGAGAGATTTGCTCTGGGGTTAAATAAGGCTGACTGGAAAGTAATCGAAGAAATAGAAAATATTCTTTTAACTTTTAATCTGGATTTTGAAACTTTATTAAAAAAAATAAGGGAAACTCCTGTTTTCCAGCAAAGGCTTGATAAATGTCTTTTTGAATTTGAAGACATTAAACTGCTGGATGATAACTCAATAAAATTATTACTTGGCAAAACTGATACAACAGTACTTACAAAAGCTTTAAAAAGGGCATCAGTAGATCTATTGGACAGGATTTTTTGCAACTTATCTGAAAGGGCAGCGGATATGCTTAAAGAAGATATGGAATTTGCAGGTCCCCTGACTTTGGAAGAAGTTGAGGATGCACAGGCGGAAGTTGTAAAAGAAGTAATGAATTTACATAGAGACGGTAAGATTACAATCAGATAGGTTAGGAGTGTCAGGAAATTTATATCCGCCCACCTCACTCATTTCATGAGAGTTTGAAATATTAAAGTATTCTTATGAAAATATTAAAACCAACTATTTATATGATTTATGGCCAGTATGGAAGCGGAAAGACTAATGTCTTGTTTAAGTTATGTTTTAACAAACTTAAAGAAAAAGATTCTGGAAACAAAATAGTTTTAATTTCTGCAAACTATTGTACTTTGGGTCAAAATAATATTTGTGAAAAGTTTTGCGAAATAACAAAAATTCCTTTTGAATCGGAATTCCAAGAAAATCTTACAGGTTTTAATTATGAATCTGATACAACCTATTTCATAGATTTCGGTTCTTCTCTAAAAGACCAGAAATATATCTTTGAATTTTTCAATTCCGGAATCTTCAATTTTAATCCAATATTAACAATTCCAGCTTTTATGGATTTCTCTATAGCAGAGTCTGTATTATCTCAATTTAGTTTTATAACTAAACCAAAGATTCTACTGACATTTTGTGATTATGTTTCTAAAACCAGGATAAATGATTTTGAATTTTACCTTAAAAAACAAAATGCTTGCATTATTGGATTAAATAATTCCTCAAATCTTTCCAGAGGATTTATTTTAAAATAATTTTTTAGGCTCTCATTATTTGAGAGTTTGAAGTATTATATTATCCTTATCTTTGAAAAAGATATAAACACAACTTATAAAGAGAGGTAAACTATTATGAATTTATCTAAAACAAAATCATGTTTTCTGCCTATTTCTACAAAGCAGCATCTATTTAATACTGTAAGTCTTGTTTATGAATTGTTTGAAATCGCCAGAACAAAAGGTATATTAGAGTTTGAGGAATATATCAAAACAGATGAAAAAACAAAAAAAACATCTTTTATACTCCCAAATAATAGGAGACCTTTAAGAGGCATTGAAGAAAAATTTGCAATATATTTTCTTCTGTTATTAACCAATGGAATTGAAAATGACACTATAAGAAATTTAGCAGATAATATTATTGAATATAGTTCTGTAAATAAAAAGACTAAATTATTCATGAGAATTTTTTCTAGTGGAATTATAAATATTCAAAGGGGTGAATCACCAAAGCTTACGACAGAATATGCTGCATCATTTATTGGAATAGATGCTGTATCTTCTTGTCAAAGTATTATTGAACATTTTCAGCAAAATAGATGCTATAATAATTAAATTTATATTTGTTTCTGGAGATTCAAAATGAAACAAAAAAAATCTAACTTAAATAAAGAACATGAGAGCTTTGCAACATTCAAACGTATCGTAAGATATGATGAAATGATTGCAAGTGGTACTTATCCTAATGTTGAAGATTTTAAAAGAGAATTCAAGGTTTCAGAAGCAACAGTTCACCGCGATTTAGATGCTCTCCGTATGGACTTTGGAGCCGAGTTTGTTCTTGAATATGACCGCTTCCATAAAGGATATTATTATACAAGACCAACATTTCGGGTTCCCGGGCATCTTTCAACAGGCAAGCAGATTATTGCAGCACGCTTAATGCAGAATCTTATAGAGTCTCTTCACGGCACTCCTTTGTACAATCAGGCCATCGAAGTATTTGCAAACTTTTCTGATAATATCGAACCTGATCCGCAAATTTCACTCGGTAAAGAGTTTTCAAAAAAGATTTCGTTTATCGGTATGGAACCTGTTCAGATATCCAATGAAGTCTGGGACAATATAGAAACTGCCCTTGCAAAAAATCAATATATAACTTTTGATTACAGTTTTTATGATGGGAACGAACAGACTAAAAAATATACCATTGCGCCATGGCAGCTTCTTTATTATCAGGGTATGTGGTCATTGTATGGAAATGTTCCAAAAGAAAAAAAAGAAAAGTTTTTTAATCTTCCATTAATAAGTAACGTGGAAGTAAGAAAAGAAACCTTTGAACCGCCGGAAGAAAGTGCATACCTGAAAAGGGCAAAAGGAAATTTCGGCCGTTATATCGGCAGTGAAACTTTCAATTTCAAAATCAGGATCAACAGAGATGTAACAGTTAATTACATCAAAACCTACAAATGGACTGATGACCAGAAGTTTGAAACGCAGCCAGACGGCATAGTTATAATGACTTTCTCAAGCAACCAATATTATCCGGTACTAAACTGGATAATGAGCCAGGGCCAGTGGATTACCCCGCTCGAACCGCCGCAACTTGTTGAAGAATGGAAAGAGAATGTTTTGTGTATGATGAAAAACGCCAATTTGTAATTTAGAGGAGAAAAAGAATATGGACGATAAAATCAAAGATTTGTTAAATGAAGGTTTACTAGAACAAACAAAATACAAAGGTTATCAAGAAAGAATTTATACGCTTTATGAATTACGGACTTCAGCGAATAATTATTCATCGAAAACTCCAGAAGAGGTTCGTAAGTTTATTAAAGATAAATATGCAAAAATTTATAATTATCCTGAAGAAGAAATTCCTGTAGAACTTATAAAAGAAGTTTATGGTAGTGAAACAAAAGAAATTTGGGCAGAAGTAGCTGGATATAAAGATAAAAACTATTTGGTAAGCAATTATGGCCGCATAAAACATCGCCCTAACAAAAAAGAAAAATATCGTCTAGTTTTCCAAGATGAAGATCCAAAAGATTTGTATAAAGGTTATCTTAAAATGAAACATTATTTGAATGAACCTGAGTTTGAATTTAAAGGTGATAAAGTAAATAAATGTTCTTATTACTTTATAGTTTATGGATTCTTTCCTGCTTTGTTGGACAAAAAATTAGACATACATCATATTAATAATAATGGTTATGATTGCAGGCCTGATAATTTAATTCTTCTTGAACCAAGAGAGCACTCAAAAGCGCATGGGTTCTTTGTATTTTCTGATAAAAACAGAAATATTGAAAAATAAAAATATTCTCTCACTCCTTGCAAGAGTCCATTTTTAAAATCACTTGCAGGGAGTGTAAAAAATGACTATTTATTAATCCTTTTCAACCTCTTGTTGCAATAACTCAGCAAAACTGACCTTTTGGGTTGGTTTTATATAACACTTAGCTCGTTCATCATAAATACCAATTTTATTAACCCCAAACACAGGAGGTGTATAATCATTTTTAAATCCATTAATATAGTCTCTTCCTGTGTACCTTATAATACTTCCATACGGCATCATTTTAAATTCTCCTTATAGTAAAATACTAATAGATAATCCTCTCATATAACGCAAGTATAAAAATAAATTTACACACTCATTTTTTGAGAGTCAGTGAATTCATAATGTAATTATGAATAGTACAGTTTTATTCCATCGAGGAAATGAATACGAATGGCGTTTTGTAGGTATCTGGGCAGATATGCTTGATAAATCAATTCTTGATTTTGATGAAGAGAATAAAAAAGATTTCCTTGTATTATTTAAGGAATATGATAGTCCCTTACAGATATTACAGGAAAATCTTCGTTTACGTAATCTTTACAATCAATTTAAATCAAATAATTCTGTAGTTGAAATTCAAAAAATGGAAGATAATATTAAGGATGAGATTCTGAATTTAAAAACAAAATGTGAATTCACTGTTTATAACAGAGAGAAAAATGTCCTGACGAAATATGTTATATAAACAAAAAAAACCCGGCTGTAACACACACAACCGGGTTTTAGTTTTTTAGTCAGGACTTAAAAAACTTATTTCTTAGCCTTCTTTGCAGGGGCTTTTTTTGCAGCTGGTTTTGCTGGTTTGTCAGCTTTTTTTGTTTCTTTTTCAGAAGCAATACAAACAACTACTGAGTTATCTGTGTTAGAGAATGGTGCAGGAATATATTTGTCGGCTTTCCAGTCGTTTTCCCACTTGTTGCCATCCAGAAGATAGCGGTACTGATATTCTTTTCCTGCTTCAAGTTCGAGGGTTACTGAGAAAGAACCGTCTTTTGCTTTCTTGAGAGGAGTTTCTGTACTGCTCCAGCTGTTAAAATCGCCGGCGATAGTTACTGTTTTAGCTCCCTGAGAAGCTTCTTTTTCAACGATAAAAGTGACTTTGCAGCTTTTTTTATCTGCAGAAAACGCTTTTTTCAATGCCATTTTAGTTCTCCTTTATATATAAATTTTTTGTTCTCCCGAAATAATTATACAACTAGATTTCTAATTGCACAAATTTAAGTTTAACGCAATGTTATTGAATTTTCAAAAAAAAATTAAATTAATATTAATTTATTTTCTTATCTGCCAGGTATTTAGTTAGTATTGTTGTTTTGCATAAAATAGGTTATATTCTATGGGAACTTGTTTAACATCCAGTTGATTTATCCAAATTGCAGACTGGAGGCATTTCGTATGAAATGCTAACTCTTGCTAAATAGGAGGCTCGGTTATGAGCACTATCTTATCTAACAATCACTACTTGTTTACATCGGAATCTGTAAGCGAAGGTCACCCGGACAAACTCTGTGACCAGGTTTCTGATGCTATTCTGGACGCATGTCTTGCAGAAGATCCTTCTTCTCATGTTGCCTGCGAAACCTTTGCTACAACAGGAATGGTTCTTGTCGGCGGAGAAATCACAACAAAGGCTCATCTTGATGTTCAGAAAATTGTCCGCGATGTAGTCCGTGACATTGGTTACACAAAGGAAGAATACGGAATTTCCGCTGATTCCATGGCTGTATTGAATACAATTCACCAGCAGTCGCCTGATATCAACCAGGGTGTTGTGGGAACCGGTCTTAAAGAATATGAAGGTCAGCAGGGTGCAGGCGACCAGGGAATTATGTTTGGTTTTGCTACAAACGAAACTCCCGAATACATGCCTGCAACTTTGATTTACGCTCATAAAATTCTCAAAAAGGCTGCAGAACTTCGCAAGAGCGGAAAAATTGCATGGCTCCGTCCGGATTCAAAATCTCAGGTTACCATCGAATACGATGAAGCTCAAAAACCTGTAAGAATTGACGCAGTTGTTGTAAGCCATCAGCACGATGACAATGTTGATTACGATACAATCAAAAAGACAATTATTGAACAGATTATAAAACCTGTTCTTGAACCGACAGGCCTTCTGGATTCAAATACCAAATACTACATCAACCCGACAGGACGCTTTGTTGTAGGTGGTCCAAACGGTGATGCCGGTCTTACAGGACGCAAAATCATCGTTGATACATACGGTGGAATGGGCCGTCACGGTGGCGGTGCATTCAGCGGAAAGGACCCTTCAAAGGTTGACCGTTCTGCTGCATACATGGCACGCTACATTGCCAAAAACATCGTGGCCGCAGAACTTGCAGACCGCGCAGAAATTCAGCTTTCCTACGCAATCGGCGTTCCGCACCCGGTTTCTATCATGGTAGAAACTTTTGGAACAGAAAAAGTTGCAAACGATAAGATTGTTGAAGCCGTTAAAAAGGTATTTGACTGCACTCCGTCAGGAATCGAAAAAACGCTTGATTTGCGCAGACCTATTTACCGCGCAACAGCAACTTACGGTCACTTTGGAAGGGAAGGCTTTAGCTGGGAACGTACAGACAAGGTAGAAGAACTTAAAAAGGCTGTCCGCTAATTGTCAGTATTTTCCAGATATTCGTCTGGTACGAAAATATTGGTGATGGTTACTTTGTAGCTTCCCATTGTATACAAACCGGTGTGCCACAGGCAGTTTGAAATGCTTTCTGGTATGCCGGTTTTTTTATCGTATTCGCATTCAAGTTCGTAGCAGACAATACCGGACGGATTTGTGTCTAAAAATGCCTGGTCATCTGCGCGGATTTTTTCAATTTTGTCAAATAAAGATTCAACAGTCGTAAACACGCATTCAACACTGGAAGGGTCAAGTTCAGTACCATCAGCGTCTGTGACTTTGGAAACACCGTCGGTAACAGTTACTGTAAATTCGTCTGTTAAAGGCCCTGTGGATCCATCCTGAACTGTATATGAAAACGAATAATTGTCGCATTCAAGTTTGGTCCATTTTTTGAGATTGTTTTCGTATGCGCCGCGGTCAAAAACAAGATAGGGATCCTTATCTACATAACACGAAAAAAGCACAAAACAAAGAGCAAACGAAATAAAAAGTGATTTACAAAATCTCAACATGCTGTAAAGTATAGTAAAAAAGAGCGGGGGCGACAATCACGGATGTTAAAACTTCCCCCTTAAGCGGCTAATCTGTCTTTATGGCGCCTTTTTTTGCTTTTTGATACAATCTTTTTATGGATTCGGATTTATCTGCGCAGAATCGTGAGGCGCACATTCATTACATCGTTGCTTTTATCGGCGGATTTTTGGGAATCTTTCCTGTCGTGAA
>DLYJ01000213.1:0-5151 GCA_003447785.1 Treponema sp. | reverse complement strand
TGGCTTCCCTTCGTGCGGACTGGTCTTCGCTTTTGCTCCATGCTTTCGGAGCTTTTTTGTATGGGCTGGCGGTCTTTTTGGTCACATTTCTTCCCAAGCACACTCGCCTGAATGTGAAATGGCTGGCTCTTCTGGTGGATGCCGCCTGTGCCTTTGTCATGTGGAGTTTCCCCATTGAGCGGAATCTTCCCCTGACGGTGTATTTGTATCCCACATTTTTTGCCATGGCTTTTCAGTGGTGCTCTTTTAAGGGAGCTTATGGATTTACAAGCTCTACGATTTTTTCCACCAATAATCTCCGCCAGTTCGTCTCTTCCCTTACCGAAGTTTTCTGCAACGGTGACAAGTCTTTTTCTCTTAAGGCGAATTTTTTTGGCCTTACGCTCCTGGGCTTTCATCTTGGCGTGGCCTCCAGCGGCGTTCTCTGGCACTTTTTTGGCAACGGGGGATTTTTGTTCGCCCTCGCTCCGATTTCTGCCGCCGCGGTTTTGCTTTTGCGAGAATAGTGGTACTTGCGGCGGGTGAAGGGCTTTTAGTAAAATATTTTTATGAATCTTCTTTCATCGCAGGAAATTGACGAAGTTTTTACCCGCTTTAAGGCGCAAAATAAAAATCCCAAGTCAGAATTGCACTGGACTTCGCCTTTTACTCTTCTTGTTGCGGTTGTGCTTTCGGCCCAGGCAACGGACAAATCTGTAAATATTGCCACGGAGAAATTATACAAGGTTGCGGACACGCCGCAAAAAATTCTTGCCCTGGGTGAAGAAGGACTTATTGAATATATCAAATCCATTGGTCTGTATCGTTCCAAGGCTCGCCATGTAATCGGCCTGTGCGAAAAACTGATTTCTGACTTTGATGGAAAAGTTCCCCGCTCCCGGGAAGATTTAATGAGTCTGCCGGGTGTGGGCCGTAAAACAGCAAATGTAGTCTTAAACGTTGTCTGGGGCGAACACACAATGCCGGTGGACACACATCTTCTTCGCATCTGCCCTAAAATCGGCCTTGCCGAAGGAGACACACCGGAAAAAGTTGAACAGTCACTTCTGGAGCGGATCCCGGACAAATACATGGAGCACGCCCACCATTGGCTCATTCTCCACGGCCGCTATGTCTGCACGGCACGAAACCCAAAATGTGAAGAATGCGTGATAAGGGATTTGTGTAAGAGGAATGGAGAATTAAGAAAAATTACGGCTGGAAACAAAAAAGTCCAGATACATCATATTCCGCAAAATTGAAAAAATTTTAAAATTGCGGAACAGAATTTAATTTTCATTCCGCAAAATCAAAAAAATCTTGAAAATGCGGAATGGAGAGTGTATAATACTTCTATGAAACTTCTGGAACGCCAAGATTTTTTACAAAAACTGATAAACTCTATACACACCCCTGACATCAAGGTGATTACAGGAATTCGCCGAAGCGGAAAATCGAAGCTTCTGGAAATCTTTATCGCATATCTGAAAAATCACTTTCCAGAAGCAAATATCATTCATATCAATTACAATCTTTTTCAATTTTCTACTATCAAAAATGCAACAGCTTTGAATGAGTATGTGGAAAATCTTTATGTTCCGGAAAAAGAAAATTTTCTTTTAATCGATGAAGTTCAGCTTTGTGTAGATTTTGAGCATGCAATAAATTCTTTTCATGCCTCAGAAAAATATCACATCTATCTGACAGGTTCCAACGCATTTTTGCTTTCAAATGATTTGGCCACACTGTTCATCGGCAGAACTTTTTCCATAGAGGTTTTTCCTTTCAGCTTTAAGGAGTTTGTTGCCTATTTTGACTGCAAGGATTTACAGCAGGCCTTTGACCGTTTTGTGATGGAAGGCGGAATGTCGGGTTCTTATCTGTATGATGCGCTTGATGATAAGTATAATTATTTGAATGAAGTTTTTGAAACTTTGATTGTCCGCGATATTCAGCAAAAATACAAAATCAAAAATCTTCCGCTTTTGGATATGCTGAATGATTTTCTTGTTGATAACATTTCCTCTGAAATTTCTGCAAGAAGCGTCGCAAATACTCTGACTTCAAAAGGCAGCAAGGTTGATGATAAAACGGTTTCTTCCTATATAAAATATCTTTGCGCCTCTTTCGCCTTTTACAAGATCCGACGCTACGATATAAAAGGAAAGAAATATCTTGCAAGCCAGGACAAATATTATCTTGCCGACCATTCTTTTAAATATGCAAAACTCGGAACTAAAAATCTGGACTATGGGCGGATTTACGAAAACATAGTCTGCATAGAACTTTTACGCAGAGGCTATGAAGTTTACACGGGAGTGCTTTACCAAAAAGAAATTGATTTTGTGGCCGTAAAACGAAACGAGAAAATCTACATCCAGGTGAGCGATGACATTTCCCGCCCGGATACAATGGAAAGGGAAAGTTCCCCGCTTTTGAGCATAAAAGATGCTTATCCAAAAATGATTATCGCACGGACAAAACACCCGGCCTATCAGTATGAAGGAATTGCGGTGTGGGATATTGCGGAATGGTTGATGGGATAATTACTCCCCATAACAACCAGTAACACCCCTTAACGCCACTTAAAGAACTATCTTTTTTATGCTATATTTTTTTTATGACACAAACGGAACAAGCGAAGGCTGCAAAAAAGTTCAGTGAAGACTGGAAAGATAAAGGTTACGAAAAAGGCGAAAGTCAGAAATTCTGGCTGGATTTACTCTGCAATGTTTTTGGAATTAAAGACTTTGCAAATTTTGTATACTTTGAAAACCAGATAAAAGAAAAATTTACAGATAAGACAATCACTAATTTTATAGACATTTACATTCCGTCCACAAAAGTAATGATTGAACAGAAAAGTATAGATAAAGACCTTCGAGAACCTATTAGACAGTCTGATGGAACTTTATTAAATCCTTTCCAACAAGCTCGAAAATATATCTCTGGACTACCATTGTCGCAACACCCTCGATGGGTTGTTACAAGCAACTTTAAGTCATTCCTTGTTTACGATATGGAAAATCCGAACGGAGAACCGGAAGAAATACTTCTCGAAAACCTTGAGAAAGAATATTACAGACTTTCGTTTATAACAGACGAGGGTAGTGTACATCTGAAAAAAGAGCTTGAAGTATCGAAGAAAGCCGGAGATATTATCGGCGAAATTTATGATGCCATCTTGAAACAGTACAAAGATGCTGATAATCCAAGTCCTGCCACTCTTAAAAGCCTTAACATGCTTTGTGTCCGCATTGTATTCTGTCTTTATGCAGAAGATGCCGGAATTTTCGGACACAAGGCAATATTTGGAGATTATCTTAAACAGTTTGAAGCAAAAGACCTTCGCCGTGCATTGTTAGACTTGTTCCAGGTTTTAGACCAGAAGGAAGAGGAACGAGATGAATATCTTGAAGAGTCCCTTGCGGCTTTCCCGTATGTAAACGGCGGACTTTTTACAGAGGAAGATAAAACTATTCCGCCACTTACGGAAGAAATAAAAGAACTTCTTGTAAAGCACGCTTCCAATGAATTCGATTGGAGCGAAATCAGCCCGACAATTTTCGGAGCAATTTTTGAGTCAACTCTTAACCCCCAAACCCGACGCTCTGGCGGTATGCACTACACAAGCATCGAAAATATCCACAAGGTCATAGACCCGCTTTTCCTTGATGATTTGAAAGCAGAATTTGAAGAGTTGAAACAGATAAAAAACGCAACAAACAGAATTGAAAAGGTAAAAGAATTTCATAAACGGCTCGGAACTCTTAAATTTTTAGACCCAGCCTGCGGTTCTGGAAACTTCCTTACAGAAACTTATTTGAGTCTGCGTAAACTTGGAAATGAATGTATAAAAGTAGAACTTAACATCGGAGAAGGTGAACTTGCTCTTACCTACAAAGCAGAAGATTTAATACAAGTTTCAATTCAGCAATTCTACGGAATTGAGATAAATGACTTTGCTGCCGTAGTTGCAAAAACGGCTCTCTGGATTGCAGAAAGCCAGATGATGAAAGAGACTGCAAAAATAATCGAGAAAGACTTGAAGTTCCTCCCATTGCATACTTATGCAAACATTATTGAAGGAAATGCTCTTCGGGTGGATTGGGAGAGTGTAGTTCCAAAGAGTGAGCTCAATTACATTTTGGGAAATCCGCCCTTTGTAGGTGCTCAATACATGACAAAAGAGCAGAAGAATGACTTGATGACTTTATTCCCAAACAACAAACATTCTGGTGAACTTGATTTTGTCGCAGGCTGGTATAAAAAAGCTGCTGATTTTATCAAAAACACTAATACTCATTGTGCCTTTGTTTCTACAAACTCAATAACACAGGGAGAACAGGTTTCAGCTTTATGGAAAGATTTGTTTGCCGATGGATTAAAATTTGATTTTGCATGGCGAACTTTCAGATGGGATAGCGAAGCCAACATAAAGGCTCATGTGCATTGCGTAATCATTGGATTCAGTTGTAAAAAGGAATGTCACACGGATTCGGAATTGCTAACGCAATTCCAAAAAGAAAGTAAAAAAGATTTTCCGTTAGGAAAATCGAATCCGTGTGGCAATAAAAAAATCTTCCTGAACGAAAGCCAGTTCATTGAAGCAAAGAACATCAACGGTTATCTATTGGATGCGGACAGTATCTTCATTGAGAGCAGAAGCAAGCCGCTTTGTAACGTTCCTCTCATTTCAAAAGGCTGCCAGCCAACTGACGGCGGTAATCTTATTATCGAAGAAAAAGATTATGATGAGTTCATTAAAAAAGAGCCGAATGCAAAGAAATTTATTAAGAATCTTGTAGGTGCCCAAGAATTTATCAATAATAAAAAACGATATTGTTTATGGCTTGTTGGTGCAAATCCATCTGAATTAAAGAAAATGCCATTGGTAATGAAGAGAATTGAAGCATGTAGACAAATGCGTCTTGCAAGTTCAGATAAGGCTACACAACGGCTTGCAGAAACGCCTACGCTTTTTAGGGAACAGTACAATCCCAAAACTTATATAATAGTTCCAAGTACAAGTTCTGAACGCCGTCGCTACATTCCACTGGGATTTCTTGATGACAGCACAATCTCAACGAACCTTAATCTAATTATCCCCGATGCAAACCTCTACCATTTCGGTATTCTCACATCAAACGTTCATATGGCATGGATGCGTGC
>DLYJ01000232.1 GCA_003447785.1 Treponema sp. | reverse complement strand
CAGCAGTGACGACATCAAAAAGCACACTTATGACGAAAACCAGCTGCTTTTGACCGGATTTACCGGAGCAGACCAGGAAAAGCTTGAAAAACTCGGTGCCGAACAGCGCAAGCAGGATGTCATTAATTCAAACCTGCCTATAGCAAAGGTTTTTGAAAACCAGAAGCACACCCTGGAATATCTGATTAAACAGCTCAACACTCCTGAATTCATCAAAATTGACGAGGTTATCGCAAACCTTCAGCAGCTGACCGATATCTGCCGCTTTAATTATCTGTCGGTGATTCACTTTTTTGACCCGGACTACAACGGCTTTAATCCGGGCTACGAACCGAGCTTTGCGCCTTGTGTTGCAGACAGCATGGCAGGCGCCTTCCAGGATTTGTATTATCTCGTTTCTAAATTCAAGGTTGAACCTGCACTTTCCCACGCATTGACAGCACTGGTTCAGCTGCACAAGGGTTCAAATTATTCAACAAATGACGGGCAGCACTATTTGAATTACCTCAAGAAAATCCGCACTGTCCTGACAAAATACCTTACTCCGGATTTGCTTCTCAAACTGATTCGCCTTACAAAACAAAACCCGGATTTTATTCCCCAGAGTGCTTCGTACTCGGCAAATGCAAGGCAGAAATTTGCAAACTACATGCAGGAGCATTTTGAATCTGATTCTAACCGCATCAAGACAGAAATTAAGGACAACAACATTATTATTGAAATCAAAAAGCTTTTTGGCGAAAGGAATTTGATTGAACTGGAAGGCTATAATGTTGAAACCGATAAAAAAATTCAGATTAACACATCCTTCTCGTTCAGCTGGGTAAGGCCGCTGCAGATTATCAAGAACTTTCTTGAAATGTATCTCAACGATCAGGTTAAAACTCTGCTCAACGACATTGTTATAGAAGGCTTTTTTAATAATTCAATCGATAAGAGTAATTTTTCAACTACGGTTTTTGCCTGCAATGAAGCGGCCCAGGAAATTAAAAATTTTGAAGCAGCCTTTGGCCGGGGACAAAAATACGACATTGCCCTGGTTGACAGTTACATTCAGGACGGACGCAAGAGCGGAGATTTTATCAAAAAACTGGAAAGTATGGTCGACAGCATAAATGAAGAAGCACACAATCTGGTTCAGACTTTGACCACAGGAATTTATGACCTTTACAAACAGGTCAGCGAACTTCTTGTGGATTCAAAAAAGACCAAGCCTGACATTGTTTCCAACATTAAGGTACTGTTGACTTCCACCAGGAACCGGGAAAGCACGACACAACTTGAGCAGAATTTTGAGTCCTGGGTTTTATTTCTTGAAATAATGAAAAATTATGCTATAATCGGGGAAATAGAAAAAAAATGAAACAGGAAGCAGGACCAATAAGCCTAAGTCCCGAGTATGATGAAATCGTAAGTCAGTACGAAAAAAAGATTTACGACCTTAAGCAGCTCCTGGAGATTTCGAGGTCCCTTTGTTCAACAATTGAATTTTCTCAGCTGATCGAATCGATTCTTTATACCTGTATGGGACAGTTCCGCGTACTGGGCGGCGGTGTTTTTGTTCTTGATGCCCTGGACAGCGATGTACTCCTCCTCGACCAAAACTACAACGGAATGGACCTTGATCCCAACGTAAAATACGAAATCCCGATAAACAGTCCGATTGTTCAGCTTCTTGAAAAGTCAGAAAAAGTATGGACCCTGGAAGAATTCCAGGAACAGATTCCTGAAGGCACTGATGTTGAACCGATTACTTCCCTTAAGCCGTCTCTGATTGTTCCTCTTGTTCAAAAAAATCACCTGAACGGTATTCTTGTTTTTGGTGAACGCATCACGATGCCGGACGAAGCAGGATATTCATCATACGAAAAAGAGATGATTTTAAATATCGCTTCTCTTGCGGCAATTTCGATTTACAACGCTGCCCTCCTTGAACGCTCATCAACCGATATGATGACGCACTTAAAGTTAAAATACTTCTTCTATAATGTTTTGACAGACAAGCTGGATATGGCAATGGCACAAAACCTGCCGCTTGCCGTAATTATGTTTGATATCGATTTCTTTAAGCGTTTTAACGATACCTACGGACACGCCTGTGGAGATTATGTTTTGCAGACTGTTGCAAAAATTATACGTTCATGCATCCGCTCAAAAGACCTGGCTTCCCGCTACGGTGGTGAGGAATTTACGGTAATGCTGGACAATACAAACAAAGAAGACGCAATGACTGTTGCCGACCGCATCCGCAGCAAGGTTGAACAATACGATTTCTGCTACGAAAACCAGCATGTAAAAGTAACAATTTCTCTCGGCGTAACTTTGTTTGACGCAGAAAAAAATCCGGTAACTTCTCCAAAGCAGATTGTTGACCAGGCCGACCAGGCTCTTTACGTGTCAAAACGCTCCGGCCGTAACCGCGTAACTTTTGCGGACGAAAAACTGATCTCAGAAATTAATCTTTCCGAGTAACCGATGAATTCAATAATCCGACGCCCTTTTCCTTACATTTACAAAAACTACGCACTCGTAATAATTCTGCTCAATGTGGCGGCCTTTCTTGCTGCAAAGGTATGGCCGTTCATCAATAATTACCTTGCATTAAACGTTTACAACTGCATCAGCCTGAGAATGTGGTGGCAGCCGTTTACCTACATGTTTGTGCACGGAGACTTCTGGCACCTGTTTTTTAACATGCTCGGACTTTTCTTTTTCGGTACTTCCGTTGAACGGGCAATCGGCAGCCGCGAATTTCTTCTGATGTATCTGGTAGTTGGAGTGCTCGGTGGTGTAACTTCTCTGCTGGTTTATTTTTTTACAGGTATATGGCTGATTTTTCTGATTGGTGCAAGTGGTGCAATTTACGGAATGCTTTTTGCCTACGCAGTAATTTTTCCAAAAAATAAAATATTTATTTGGGGAATAATTCCTGTTCCTTCGCCGATACTTGTAATTGCCTACGCTGTGATTGAACTTTTGAATCAGTTTACCGGAACAAGATCCGGCGTAGCGCACATGACACATCTTGCAGGCTTTGCTTTTGCATTCCTGTACTTTGTGATTAGAATGGGAGTAAACCCGATAAAAGTATGGAAAGACGCATACCGCTAAAGAAAGCGATTTTTTCAGTTTTAATCTTTTCTTTCTTACTGCCGCTGTTCGCTCAGAATTTATCACAAAATAATCGAATTCAATTTATCCTCTGGGCAGAACGGGAAGTTTATCCCGGCGTGGAATGGAATTCAAAAGTACTGGAAGCGGAATCGGCCGGAGAAGACGATTACACGATTCCTGTAAACCGGTTAAAGCAGACTGCACCGTTTTTTGTGGGAGGTCTTCTATACGGCTGGAATTTTGAATATACTCCGTCGGACAAGGCAAGAAAGGTAGATGAATATATGGATTTTTCTCCGGTTCGCGAGCTTACGGCAGGTGAATTAAATT
>DLYJ01000017.1 GCA_003447785.1 Treponema sp. | reverse complement strand
GCAGCTCCTCAGATGAACCTTCTTTCCGAAGGTTTTCCGATTATGATTCTGCTTTCATTTTTTATCATTTCATCGCTGATGCAGGTTTTGTGCGACTTTTTTATCCGTTCTTTTGGAACCGGCTTTATGAACCTGCAGTCGCTCTTTGCGTTTTTCAGGGGAGGTCAATAAATGAGTTTTGAAGAAATTGACCTTCAGTGGTTTGCAGCCGAAGACGAAGGACGCACCGAAGAACCGTCGGAGCTTAAACTCCATAAGGCGCGGGAAGAAGGCCGTGTCCCTAAAAGTCAGGAAGTAAACGGCGCTCTTGTTCTTTTTGTCTGCGTTGTAGTTTTGATTATTGTAGCCCCGTATTACCTTAACTGGTGCCAGGAAGTCCTTCTTTACTTTTTTACACGCTGTACTGAACAGGACTTTCTTCAGAGGCAGTTTTTTGTAAACTTTCTGTTGAATTTTGCCCGTATGGTTCTGCCTCTTGCAGTGGCAGGCTCTGTTGCAGGTATTGCCGCTAACATTGTCCAGAACCGCGGATTTATTTTTTCTACCAAGCCCATTGAACCGAAGTTTTCAAACATTGTGCCAAAGCTGGGACAGTATTTGAAAAAGACGGTTTTTTCCTTTGAAGGCGGTTTTAACGTTGTAAAATCACTTGTTAAGGTTTTTGCAGTTACTTTGACGGCCTACATCATAATCCGTTCAAATCTGCCTTCAATTCTTGAATTATTACAGACTTCCAGCATCAAAATGGCGGCTGGAAGAATCAGTAACTGTGCGGCACAGATTCTGGCCTTTTGTGCGGTAATTTTTCTTGCAATTTCAATTCCTGACTATTTTGTTCAGCGGCATCAGTTTATGGAAAGCATGAAAATGACCAAACAGGAAGTTAAGCAGGAATTCAAGGAGCAGGAAGGAGATCCTGAAGTAAAGTCCAAGCTGGAAAGTGCCCAGCGGGAACTTTTACAGAGAAACCTTCCTCAGGCCGTCGCCGAAAGTGATGTTGTAATTACAAACCCGACTCACTTTGCTGTTGCCTTAAAATATGACACGCAAAAGGCAGACAGCCCGATGATTAATGCTAAGGGGCAGGATTTGATGGCCCAGAGAATAAAGCAGATTGCAAAAGAAAATGATGTTCCGATAGTAGAAAACATGGCTTTGGCCCGCGGGCTCTATTCACAAACCGAAGTTGGTGATATAATACCTGTAGAATATTATAAGGTTATTGCAACCGTATATTCAAAAATCGGATATCGCATCAAAAAATAGTAAGTCAACCAGGGGTGGGGAGTGGCTAACGATTTTACCAGTGTTTTAAAAAAGTCTCAGAATCACGCTGTTTCGGCAATGTTTGTAGTCATTGTCCTCATGCTTATTCTCCCTGTGTCCGGTCCTGTTCTTGACCTTTTGATGATTCTTAATATTGCAGCATCCCTCATAATCTTATTGGTTGTTCTTTACACCCCAAAGTCTTCCAATCTGTCATCGTTTCCGCGAGTTATTCTTGCGACAACGATTTATGGTCTTGCCCTCAACGTCTGTTCCACACGTTTTATTCTGCGAAACGGTCACGTAGGTTTTGACGCATTTGATGGAAACATGATTAAACAGTTCTCCAATATTGTTGCCGGAAGCGACATCGTTATTGGTATGGTTATCTTTTTAATCCTGATTGTTATCCAGACCGTTGTAATTACAAAGGGTGCTACGCGCGTAAGTGAAGTTGCCGCACGTTTTGCCCTGGATTCCATGAACAGCAAGATGTTTGCCGTTGACTCTGAGTTGAATTCAGGTTCAATTACGGATGAACAGGCAAGAGAAAAAAAGGCTTCAATTCAGAGGGAAAGTGATTTCTACTCTGCAATGGACGGTTCCAACAAGTTCGTAAGCGGTAACGTAAAGGCAGGAATTGTCATTACCGTTGTAAACCTCGTTGTGGGAATTATTTATGCCATGGTTAAGCACCACATGCCGTTCCAGGAGGCATTCAATACTTTCCCCCGTCTTACAATTGGTGACGGGCTTTTGAGCCAGCTTCCTTCGCTTCTTCTTTCAGTTGCAACCGGTGTTCTTGTAACAGGCAGTAACTCCAACGAAGTCCTCGGAGACGAAATTAAAAAGCAGTTCAATGTTTCCGGTTATGTTTATGTTATTTCTGGAATTGTACTGTGTTTAATCAGCCTTATTTTCAGAAGTTCACCATTCCTTATTGTTGTCCTTCTGCTTCTGGGCGGTGCTTTTATTTATCTCGGCTACAAAATGCTTCAAAAAGAAAAAGTTTCTTTCCAGAAAGAACTTGCAAAAGAGGAGGCTAAAAAAGCACAGTCTCAAACTGGCCAGAATCCGGAAGAAGTCAGCCCTGTCGTTCCCCTCGATCCGCTCTGCCTTGAAATCGGTGTTGCCCTTATTGACCTTGTTCAAAAAGAAAAGGGTGCAGAACTTCTTGAACGTGTTAAGCGTATCCGCCGCGAGGCCGCCCTTGACCTTGGACTTGTAGTTCCACGCATCCGAATCATTGATAACCTGACAATCGATCCTCAGGAATACTGTTTTAAAATCCGCGGTATTGAAACCGGACGCAGCCGCCTCAAACTCGGTTACTACATGTGTATGAACACAGGTGCCGTTGTTGAAGAAATCAAGGGTGAACCAACCCGGGACCCTGCCTTCGGAATGCCTGCAATCTGGGTAGGTGAAGAACAGCGTGCCGACGCAGAACGGGCAGGTTACTCTGTAGTTGACCCGCCGACAATTATTGCAACTCATATTACAGAAATAATCCGCTCTCATGCGGCAGACATTCTGGGCCGTCAGGAAGTCAGCGCAATTATCGACAAAATCAAGGAAACAAATCCTGTTGTGGTTAATGAAGTTCTCGATACATACAAATACACTTATGGTGAAATCGAAAGAATTCTTCAGGGACTTCTCAGGGAACAGGTTTCAATCCGAAACATTGTTCAGATTCTGGAAACCCTTGCAAACTTCGGTATGTATACGCCGCATAATACTGAATTCCTTATCGAAAAGGTCCGCGAGTCTCTTGGCCTGCAGATTTGTCTTCAGTATGTGGATCCGCAGGATAAAAAACTCAGCGTTCTTCAGCTCAGCCAGTCCTGGACTCAGAAAATCCAGGAAAATATACAGCCGGGGCAGAACGGCTCACCTTCATTCCTTGCATTTGGTCCGGTTGAAGGCCGTCAGTGGATAAGCGCAGTTTCAGGAAGCTGTGCAGCCCTTCGGGAAAAAAATATTCTGCCGATAATCCTTTGTCCTGCAGAAGTGCGTCAGGTCGTTAAAAATTCCATCGAAGGCGATGTTCCGGGAGTTGTAGTTCTTTCTTATAACGAAGTAATTGCTGCAGGTAAAAATGTTCAACTTGATATTCTGGGGGAAATAAGTGAATAGTTACGATATGTCTGATCAGGCAGTCAAAAAGATAAAAGTGAGCTCCTATGAAGAAGGGCGCGACATTTTGTATCAGATGTACAGGGATAATTATACGATTGTCGACCGTAAAAATGAATTTAAATCAGGCTTTCTTGGACTCTTCCAGAAGTCTTATGTGGTTTTGTATTATACGGTTAAACAGAAGACTCAGTCTTCCGAAGACTTTCAGAGCGCCCAGGAAAAAATTCTCAAGAACACAGCTACTGACACACTCACATTAAAGCAGAATGCTGCAATGCTTAACATGATGCAGGAAATTTCCAACCAGGTGTCAGAACTTAAAAGTGCTACAAAAAGTGATGTTCATCCCACAATTGCAAAAATTGAATCCTTACTGGAACAGAACGAATTTACCCACAACTTTATCAGCGAAATTTCAGGCCGTATCCGCAGCGAATTTGCCCTTGAAGAACTGGAAAACTTTAAGCTTGTAGAAAAACGCGTTGTTGACTGGATCGGGCATTCAATTTCAATTGCTCCGGTTTACACACATAAACTGCCTCATGTAATTGTACTTGTGGGCCCCACCGGAGTAGGAAAAACAACTACACTGAGCAAGCTTGCAGCAAACCTGATTCTGTCTGCCCGCAAGGCAGGTCAGACTGAACCTGTTGTCCGCCTCATTACAACTGACCGTACCCGTGTTGGTGCCGAAGACCAGCTCAAAAGATGGGGCGCCATGATGGAAGTCCCGGTTGATAAGGCAGAAAGTTCAGAAGATTTAAAACAGCTTTACGACGCACATAAGGATTCAACTGATTATATTCTGGTTGATACTTCTGGTTACAGCCCCAATGACTACGAAAACATCGGAAAAATGCGTTCCCTTCTGGATCTGCCCAATGTTACCATGGACACTTATCTGACAATTTCGGCAGATAAAAAGGCAAGTGATAACCTCAAAATCATCCAGAACTACGAAGTATTCAACTTTGGTTCAGTTATCATTACAAAATGCGATGAAACTACGACTTACGGAAACGTTCTCAGTGTACTGCACGAAAAGCGTAAGTCTATTTCATATATTACTGACGGACAGAAGGTTCCAAGAAATATACGCCGCGCAAGCGTTGTTGAATTCTTAATGAACCTTTCCGGCTTTACAATTGACAGAATTCACATTGAAGATACATTCCCGGAGGAAAATTAAAAATGGAAGACCAGGCACAGGAATTAAAGGAATTGATGGGAACAGCAGGTTCATCTCAGAAAATGGATTCAGCTGCCCCGATAGCTGCAAACGCTCATAAAACACGCATCATTGCAATTACCAGCGGTAAGGGTGGTGTAGGAAAGACTAATATGGCCGTAAACATGGCTATTGCCTACGCACAGCAGGGCAAAAAAGTCATTTTGATTGACGGTGACCTGGGTATGGCAAACGTTAACGTATTGCTCAACGTTGTGCCGCAGTACAACCTCATGCAGGTTATCAACCATCAGAAGACAATGCAGGAAATCATCCTTGATACAGAGGTGGGAATTAAATTTATTGCCGGTGCCAATGGTTTTTCAAAAATTGCAAACCTCTCCGTGGATGAACTTGATTATTTTGCCAAGCAGTTCATTCAGCTGGGCAACGCCGATAT
>DLYJ01000205.1 GCA_003447785.1 Treponema sp. | reverse complement strand
GAGCCAGCCGTCTGCGCCCTGTTCTGATGACAACTTTGACAACAATCCTCGGTATGCTTCCGATGTGTTTTGCCACAAGCGGTTCTGCCGGAATGGTTCAGCCGATTGGCGTAGCCGTAGTAGGCGGTTTGACAAGTTCAACCTTTGTAACCCTGTTCTTTATTCCGGTTTTGTATTCCCTTGTAATGAAAGAAAAGGGCGTTAAAAAATCCAAAATTCAATTATTGCTGACGGAGGAAAAATAATGTACCGCTGCGAAGTTATTGCCAATCAGTCAGTTCAGGACGAACTTGTCACTCTCCTTGAAGAGCATATCCAAGGCTGCCTTTACACGATTATTCCGATGGCTGTGGGACGGGGTAAAAATTCCTACAAAATGGGTTCTTCAACATGGCCTGAAACAAACTTTGTCCTTATCACCTATGTTCAGGATGAATTTTTACCTGTGGTCAAAAACATTGTTGCCTCCCTCAAATCAAAATTTGTAAACGAAGGCGTCAAACTGTTTGTCGTTAAGGCAGAAGACTGATGCGTCATAAAAAAGTACCCTCAAAGTATTTTTACTTTATGATGAATAAGGCCTGTGGAACGGTGTGTTCAACTGTGAGCGACAGGCGGCACACCGTTTACGAGGCTTTTCCTCCCGATGTGCTGAATCTGGACGGTGTTAAACTGCACACTGTGGGTCGCCTGGACGCGGACACGGAAGGCCTTCTGCTTTTGACAAATGACGGAAAGTTTTCTGACTTTTTAAGCCGTCCCGTCAACGGAATTAAAAAAACATATCTTGTAAGCCTCAAAAACTGCGTCTCAACTGATGCTCAAAATGAATACATATTTCTCGCCTCGCAAGGACTTTCCCTGCCCGCAGAAAAAAAAGCCCCGGTCCAGCAGGCAAATCCCGCCGAAATCCAATGGATTGATTCAACAAACTGCAAAATCAGCGTAACTGAAGGCAAGTTCCATGAAGTTAAGCGGATTTTCCGCGCACTGGGAAACGAGGTTCTTGCCTTAAAAAGAGTCTCTTTCGGCAGTCTTGAACTCGACACCTCTCTTGCTCCCGGTCAGTACCGTAATCTGACGGCGAATGAAGTTAATTTGTTATATAACAATATTTTATTTTGAAATTCAGAAAATTTATATAAAAATAGAGTAAATTTGGTTCAAGAGGAGAATGGCAGAGTAAATTTAGGGTGGGAAACTGCCGATACTGACACTAGTGAAATGTCTTTTTGCCGGTATTTTACTGCATAATTAGGTCTTTTTTTAAAGACGGAGGTATGTATGAAATTTAACTCTCGACGTTTAATTTTCTCTTTTGTTTGTGGAATTTCTCTTAGTTTTGCTTTTCTTTTTACTGCATGTAAAGAAAATGTTGGTTTGGGAGAATCCGTTGATACTGAAAGTCCTACACTTTCCATTACCTATCCGCCATCGGCCGCTCAGATCCGTGGAACCTTTGTGTTTGCCGGAACCTGTAGTGATGATAAGTATGTTGAATCAGTAAAACTTACCATTAAAAATACAACTACTAAAGAAACTTTTACCGCAAATACAGTTGCTCTCGGCGAGGATAAAAAGACCTGGTCCGTACGCGTTAACGATTTTGACGATACAAATGCCTCTTATTATAACGGCTGGCAGCTTCCTGACGGAAAATACGAACTCAGTGTTGTTGCCTACGATAACGCAGGTCACTCATCTGACTCTTCTTCGCGACAGTTTGAAATCGATAACACCGCTCCTGTATTCATTCTGACAGGTCCTGGAAGTACAACAACTCCAAAGGCTTACGGTTCATCATTCTCTGTTGCCGGTACAATTGCCGACGAACACACAATTTCTTCAATGGCCGTAACAATTTATGACAGCGAAAAGAACGTTCTTGCAAGTACAGATACAACTCCGTATACAATTCAAAACATATCTACTGCCGGAGGTACAAATGTCACAGTCCTCCGCATGAATGCTTCAAACGGCAGATACGAATCCATTTACGGACAAAGTTCAGGAACCGTAAACTTTTACTGTACTGTTTATCTTGAAGACGGAACCCACACATACACGGAACCTGTTTATACATCAAATTACACAGACTCAAATACTTCTGCAGGCAACAGAACTTCTGCTTTCTTTTTGAACGACGATATTTACAACAGCCTCCTGAGTTCAAACAGTTACGGACTTTCTGCATCTGACCTGATGTCAATTCTCAACGGAAATTATGCGGCAAGCGATGATACTTCTGCCCGTGCAGTTGCTATGGGAAACGGAAACCTCACAAGAGAGCAGCTTGCTCAGGTAAGAACCCTTCTGTCAGAAAAATTTGTTGATACAAAAGACGAATATCTGTGCTTCTCCCTGAACCCTGAAGTTAATCCTTCTTATACTGTTGCCGGAATGGTTTTGAGCACCGCTCCGACTGCAACAAGTGGTTCAAAGGCAACAATCGTCTGCAAGGCAGGCCTTGACCAGACAACATTCCTTCCGGGCACTCTGAAGGCATATATCAGGAAGTTTACAAAGGTAATTCCTTCTGCTTCTGATTATGAAAGCTTTATTTTAAATCCGGCTGAAGATCCGGATGCCATCCTTGTAGCGTCAAATGCTGATTCAACTGAGTCTTCCGTAGAGTCATACAACTGGACTATTGCCCTTCCTGAACTTTCGGCTGACTATTACTACGTAATCGGTCTTTCGGGCCAGGATATGGACGGCAACGAATTTAGAAGTGACGGCGTATTCGGCTTTAAGGGAGCCCTTTCCGGAACTCCACCTGTTGTAACTATTACAAAACCGGGTCTTGCACAGACCGTATTTGCAAATTCTGCGGCAGTTAAGTTTATCGGTTATGCTGATACTACAGACGTAGATCTTGAAACTCTTGAAATTTCGGTTGCCGTTACAGACCTTGAAAGTGGAACCCCTCTGGGAACCTTTACCGGCAGCTACGATATGAATTCAACTTCGAACACAATCTCAATCGTTCAGGAAACTGACGAAAACGATGATGTTCACAATAAATATACATTCAACTTTACGGACGGTACCGGCTACGAAAACTTTGAAGTTCTGCAGGACAGCGGAAAACTTTATTCCTATGCGGCCACAATTGTTGCAACTGACACTGTGGGAAACACTGTAACAGAAACAAGAACAATCAATGTGGACGCTGCGGCTCCTGTTGTAGAAATCAATACTGTGAGCCCGAGCGTAAGCGGTTCACTTTATGACAAATCCGAAAATACTTATGTTAACGGTCAGATTACAATCGCCGGTAACGTAGTGGAAACTAACCTCTACAACCTCAGCTATACTGTATACCAGAATGGTGAACCTGTAGACGGTTTGACAGGAATTTCACTTCCTACAAATACAACTTCATTCAAATTCAACCTTGATACAACTACCCTGAATGATTTGTCAAAGGTTGATGTTATTGTAACGGCCCGGGACAAGGCTCTTGCAAGCGTAGATGACCTTTTATCAACTACTTATGACGGAAACAACTCTGGCGATAAGGCAATGTCGTCTGTTCTTGAGGGAAATGATGAATCAAACGGTTATTACACAATCTGTCAGGATTCTGACAACCCGATTGTAATTCTGGGCAATGCAGACAGTTCAATTAAAACTGCTGGTGATATCCAGAATGCGGTTCAAGATCAGAGTTCCGGAAATACAAACATTTTTAACCTTGGAAACTCTTTAAGCGCTACAATCACTGACGACGATGGAATCAGCACCGTTACTGTGGGCTACAGAACATTGGGTTCAGACGATGCTTACACTGAATTAACATCGCGCTATACAGCATCGACCACCTCATTAACATCGCCACTCCCTGACACTTACGGTGAATACGAAATTTGTATTACAGCTATCGATAAAATCTACACCGACGGCGAATCCTACGGTAAAAAAATCACAACCTTTGCCGTAGCCCTTGATGACGGTGCTCCAACATTCAGTTCCGTCAGCCCGACTGACGGCGGTTATTACAACTCGGCAATCACTGTTACAGGAAACGTAAAAGACGCAAGCGGTAAAATTACTATCCGTGCAGAAGGCGCCGGAACAAGTGCAAACTACGCAACGGCCGCAACAAGCGACAGGTTAAGCGTTGCACTTTCTGACAGCGTTACAATTCCGACCGAAAGTGGTTCATATGAAGCAAAATACACCGCAACTGATAAATATAACCAGTCTGCAACATACACAATTAAATATAATGTAGATAAGATTAAGCCTCTTGCAGAGCCTGACTTTGGTTCAATAAATCAGTCAGAAGACTCATCGTGGGTTACATCATCATCTTCTTCAATCAATGTTTATGCAAAAGATCCTGATTCAGCAGGAAACGCAAGTGGACTTGCTTCGGTAACTGCAAGGGTTGAATACACAAATTCAAACGGCGAGACCGTATCTGCAGAAACTTCACTGACTGCAGGGGACATCGTTGACAATCCTAGCAGTGCCTATAACGGATACTACAAATATACAGGCTCTCTCGTTCTTGGACAGGGCGTAAACACAATTACCGTTGTTTCCAAGGATAAGGCAGGAAACTCTTCCCTGGATGCCGTACGCTACGTTCAGGTTGACTCAGAACCTCCAGTAATTACACAGCCGGTTGTACAGGCCGTGATTAAGGCAGGGGATACAGCACTTACAAACGGACTTTCAATTGATGTAACTGTAACTGATACAGGTAGTGGTGTACGCAATGTATGGATTGATGAAAGTGCGACAAACACAACTGATCCGGCAGGCGCAATTGCAAAGGTAACAAGCGGAACAAACAATGTTTATACACTTGTTGTACCGCCTGCAAACCTTACAACAGGAACCCACAAATTCTATATTCACGCAAATGACGCATTGCAGGCTTCTATTTCCAGCGTAATTGCCGTTGCAATCGATACTGAAGCGCCTGTATTGAGCGTAACCGGTGTTAAAAACAATACAATCAACGGCGGTGTATACTACTTTAAGGCAGAAAGCGGCTGTACAATTGAAGGTACAGTAAGCGATACTCCTGCCGGCGTAAAAAATGTTTACATTAAAGCCGTAACCGGAAGTAATGCTCCGTCAGTTCCGGAAGATGTAACGAAGGTTGACGCGTGGACAACAACAGAAGGCTGGGCAACTGCCGACGTTACAACAAGCGGTACATGGACATGTGCTCTTTCTTCTTTTGCGGAAAATGACGTAAACCTCAAAGTTTATGCTGTAGCCGTAGACTCTTACGGAAACGCAACTGATGTTTCTGCAAACACAATCACTATCTTTGCAGACAGTGCCGCTCCGGTTATTTCAGGGCTTAATCCGACTTATCATATCAATGGAACAGCAAACGCTATCAATGCAAGTATTAGTGACACTTCTTTTGATTCTGCAAGTCTTACAATGGTAAGCCGTCCGACAGGTTTAAGTGATGCGGCTCCTTCTGTTACGGCAACTCCGTCAGCAGGCGGTGCATCTGTAAGCTTTACTCCGATTACTGCAAGTGACAGTTCAAAAGACGGTAAGTGGGTATACAAACTAACTGTAACAGACAAGGCAGGCTATACAACTTCTCAGAATATAACTGTTGTAGTTGATACAACGGCTCCGGACCTTGTAATCAAAAATGCCCTGAATACAGTTTCTGCGGCAAACCGTCTTGCATCCGATGCAAGTATCACGGAAAGCAACGCTTACATTTCAGAAAATGCAGGCGTTTATACATACTCATTGAGCGGAACCTGGAACGACTATAAAGGCAATGACTGCAGTGGTACCGCACACCTTTATTACACAACGCTCTCATCAGCAACCACCGCAACAGCAGTAACAGGTGACGCGGCAACAGGCTGGAAACTTATCGACGGTGCAACAGAAAGCGACAGCGGTTCAACAAACTGGAGCTACGACCTTACTGTAACCGAAGGTGTCGGAAAGTACCTTGCATTCTACGCAGAAGACAACTCAGGAAACAAGACACAAATTCAGTCATTCAGCGGAATTAAATTGGACTTTGGCGCTCCTGCAGTAAGCCTCACAAGCCCTGCCGAAGTAAGCGCCTACTACACGACAGTTCCTCAGGCAATGACATTTGAATGTTCTGATACTCATGGAATTTCTACATTTACTGTAACTGTAAAGAAAGACGGCCAGACTTACACTGCAACAGATGCAAATGCCGGAATTACAATTACAGTTTCAGGCGATACATATTCAAAAACAGCAGTGGTTTCTCTTGCAAACGACGGAAGCTATGAAATTACTGCAAGCGTAACCGATGTTGCAGGCCGTACAACTTCTTCATCAACTTACTCGACGGTAATTGATACAGTAAAACCTTTGTGGAAGTCATCATGGACAATCAGTTCAACTGACTATACATTTAAGGTTGCAAACAGAGAACACTCATCTGCTAACTGGTATGCGGAATCTACACTTAAATTCGAAGGATGCTATGCAGAAAGCGGAAGCGGCGTAGACCAGATTTTCTACTGGCTCGTAACTCCTGGAAACAGCGATCCTTTAAGTGCAGACCTTGCTGCCTGCACAAATGCAACCGGTTCATTGTCAGGAGAGAATAAAGGT
>DLYJ01000030.1 GCA_003447785.1 Treponema sp. | reverse complement strand
AAGATATTTTAAACCTGAAGCCTTTGAGTTTTCATCAATAAGTTTTTCAAGTTGTTCCGGGGTTTTTACACTTCTGTATCCGCGTTTATCCAGATTAAGATAGATGATATTCTCTGCAGCGATTCCTTTTTCTGAAATTTCATCTGCAATAGTTTGCATAAGGCTGGACTTCCCGCAACGACGAACTCCAGTTATTACCTTTATAATTTCTGCTTCATCGTAAAAACCACGTATCTTTTTCAAATAGGATTCGCGCCTGTAATATTTCATTTTCACCTCATTTTCAACATAATTATATGCAAAATATACGTTATTCGCAAGTTATCGGGGTATATTTTTACATTTTAATAAATATTACCCCCATAACCTTCTTTCATTTCTGAATCGGTGTCAGTTCGTTCATGTTGCTTCCTTGACTTAAAACAAAAAAAACGGGACCTTTGATGTGAAGTGTGAAATGCACTTCATGAAGGCCCCGCTTTCTATTAATTTTGCGCTTATTATTTTACTTCGAGTTTAACGTCAGTAAATTCAACTGTTGCACAGCGTGCTGTGAACAAACCTGCGTATACGTAATCTGCGTCTACTGCGTTAAGGTCGGCTTTGATTGTCTGAGCCGGATTCTTTCCGTATTTTACTGAATAAGAATTTCCAGTCTTTGTGATCGAAAGAACAACCTTTGTTCCGGCTGCAGGCTTCTTTTCTGAAGCGTTTGCCACTTTATTCAACTTTGTGTCGAGGCGCTGGAATGCAGAAGTCCATCCGTCTTTTGTTGTATCCAGGGCACCAACTGCCACATAGTCGCTGTTGATTGACTTGTCGTTTTTACAGATGTAGATGTCGTCGCGGACGATGAGACCAAATGAAGCCTGGTTGTCTGCTTTAAGGTATTTTACGTTTGCTGTTGCTGTCAAAGTAAAATCCTTGTCGTGGGGAATCTGCTGGAAGCATACACACATACCGTCGATTGAACCTGAGATTTTGCCGCTTACCAGAGAACCGTCAGCGCTTCCTGAGTTCATTACAAAGCCGTTGTCTGTTGGAACGATTCCGTTGAATGAAGGTGTTGAAATTTTTGAGTCCCCGCCGCAGTCACCGAATGCGGTACCAAACCATGGTTCCGGAACTTTCTTGAAGAAGTAGCTCTTGTCTTTCGGGCTGAATCCTTCATATGTAGGCATTACGTAGTCAGGGTTCTGAACGAGAAGGGCGATTGTGGGAGCCGGAGCATTCTTGTTTACAAGCTTGGCGAATTTTTTGTTCTGTTTTGCAACTTCGTTGATTACGTCATAAGCAACAACAGAAGCACCGTATATGTTAAGGTGTGTGTTGTCTACAGAATTTGGTTTGAAAGTCTGCCATGCGTGGAATTTTGAAGTTTCTTCAGCTGTCATTGATTCGTAGCGGGCTTTTGTAATTGAAGTCAAATCTACACAAGCAACACCGGTTTCTTTTGCAAGTTCCATAACTGCCTTAGAGTAGTCTCCGCCTTTAAATCCGTTTGAGTCAGCAGTCTGGTGAATCATGCTGCCGGTGTATTTGCGTTCTTCTGAACGGCGTACGATCGGGGTACAGAGGATTGGAGTTGCTCCCTTATCCTGGGCAAGTTTTACATAGTTAACATAGAGGCTGTTTTTGAATGAACCTTCTGTTTCTTTTGAACCTGTCGGATCTGTGTAGCGGTCTTCTTCTGCCTTTTCATCGTTGTGTCCAAAACCAATGATAAGGTAGTCGCCTTTTTTGATGTTCTTGCAGAGAGTCTGGTAGTTTACTTCTGTCGTAAAACTTTTTGAAGAACGTCCGCTCATTGCAAGGTTGATAACCTGGATTTTCTTTGCGTTGAGATAATCCTGAAGTTTTGTTCCGTAACCATAGCGCGGATAGAAATAAGGGTCTGCGAATGAACTCAATGTTGAGTCACCAACAACGTACAGTTTTGTTCCTTTTGTATTTTCAACAGAACTGATTCCTGCAACTTTTTCTACCTTTTCGTTGTCGGCAATGTTTTTTTCAAGGGCAAATGCCGAAAAACCCAGAGCCAGCAATGCTAATGTGGCAGCAAGTAATTTTTTCATTCTATAAATCTCCTTTTGAATAAATGAAAATAGCGTATATATTATAACTTATATTATAAATTTTTGCTATGCAGAAATTATTTTAAGATTCAGGCCTTACGATTCAATTCTGAATTCAACCCGGTATTGGATTCCGGGGCCGGGCTTCCATTGAAACAAATTGCATGATTTGGTATACTCATTTAATTTAAGGCATCTCTAGAAATCCACTTTTGAGGATTTCTAGAGATTGCCGACGAGTTTTAAGTCGTTGTAATATCACGACTTACAACATCGCAATTTCAGAGTTATCTCTAAAAATTGCAATTTTTAGAGATTCCCTTTATTTGAAGAGGTGAAATATGGCTTATTATTATGAAGAACCGTCGCACACATTCAGCGAATACCTTTTAGTTCCGGGTTATTCTTCTGCTGATTGTATTCCAGATAAGGTTAGTCTTAAGACACCGGTAGTTAAGTACAACAAAAAAGCCGGAGAACAGTGTCCGCTCACAATGAACATTCCAATGGTCAGTGCAGTTATGCAGGCCGTTTCGGACGACAAACTTGCAATCGCACTGGCAAAAGAAGGCGGAATCAGTTTTATTTACGGAAGCCAGACTATCGAAAATCAAGCTGCAATGATTGCACGCGTAAAATCTTACAAGGCAGGCTTTGTTTCTTCTGATTCAAACATCCGCCCGGATCAGACTCTCGAAGAAGTAATTGAATTAAGCAAAACTACAGGTCATTCAACTGTTGCCGTAACAGAAGACGGAACAGCAAACGGAAAGCTTGTGGGTATCATTACATCAAAAGACTTCCGCATCACACACTGCCCTGCAAATTCAAAAGTAAAGGATTACATGACAAGCCTCAAAGACCTTGTTACAGGTAAAGAAGGCATTTCTTTAAGCGAAGCAAACGACATCATCTGGGAAAAGAAAGTAAACCAGCTCCCCATCGTAGATAAAAACGGAAACCTCGTAAGCCTCGTATTCCGCAAGGACTATTCAACTCACGAAGCACATCCCCTTGAACTTCTTGATTCAAAACAGCGCTACATCGTAGGTGCCGGAATCAACACCCGTGACTACATGGAACGCGTTCCTGCACTGCTCAAGGCCGGCGCAGATGTATTTGTTCTTGATTCATCGGAAGGTTTCTCTGAATGGCAGGCTCGGGCTTTGAAAGACCTGCACAAAGCTTTCCCTGGAATAAAAGTTGGTGCCGGAAACGTTGTTGACGCAGATGGATTTAACTTCCTGGCAGAAAACGGCGCAGACTTTATCAAAATCGGTATCGGCGGCGGTTCAATCTGTATCACCCGCGAACAGAAAGGTATCGGACGCGGTCAGGCTACAGCTACAATCGAAGTAGCAAAAGCCCGGGACGAATACTACAAAAAAACTGGAATCTACATTCCGGTTTGTTCAGACGGCGGTATCGTACACGACTATCATGTAACTCTGGCACTGGCTATGGGCGCTGACTTTGTAATGCTCGGCCGCTACTTTGCACGCTTTGACGAATCTCCGTCAAACAAACTCGTTGTTAACGGAAGCTATGTTAAAGAGTACTGGGGTGAAGGTTCCAACCGCGCACGCAACTGGCAGAGATATGACCTTGGCGGTAAAAAAGGAATGGCCTTCGAAGAAGGTGTTGACTCATACGTTCCGTACGCAGGCCACCTGCACGACGGTGTTTCAATGACAATCAGCAAGGTTGTTCACACAATGTGTAACTGCGGCGCCCTTTCAATTCCGGAATTGCAGGAAAAAGCAAAGATTACCCTTGTTTCTCCTGTTACAATCCAGGAAGGAAGTGCTCACGACGTTACAGTTCGTAACACAACTTCTGTACAGAACTAATTTCTTATTCTGCCGCGGTTAGTCGATACGAGTAACCGCGGAGAATATTATCTATTTCTATTTTCTTTTCAAAAATACTTATCTTTTCAATAAT
>DLYJ01000223.1 GCA_003447785.1 Treponema sp. | reverse complement strand
TTTAAACTGGTTTCCCCGGTCAAATTCGTTTGTAAACATTCCAAAGCTTGTGGAGCCGGGACTGAATACAACAACCTTTGTTCCCCGGGCGCCTTTATGGGCGATAATATCCTCTTTCAATTTTGTCAGCATTTCATCAAGTGAACCGTATACACCGTTGTGCCTGATTCCCCGGGCGGCAAAATCCGCAAGGATTTTGTCTGTGGCACTTCCTTCCAGAAGGTATATGGCGGAAGGCTGAATGGAAAGCGGATTTGAAATTGTCTGGGCAATAGGTGACAGATCAAGGCCCTTGTCAGTTCCGCCGGTCAAAAAGATTACAGGCTCTCCGAAGGCCTGGGTACTTTCTGCGGCAGACTCAGGAACTGTGGATGCGCTGTCATTGTAAAAACGCACTGTAAGTTCGTTATTCTGCCATTCATGAAAGTATTCAAGGCGGTGTTCGATTCCGTTCCAGCTGCCTAAAATATCAATTATCTGTTCCGGAGCAACTCCCATAAGTTCCAGAACAAGGGCTGCATTCAATACATTAAGGCGCATATGCTTGCCCGGAACCAGAAGATTTTTAAGAATCGTGTCTGTTTCCTTTCCGTGAGTCTGTGCGTATCTGCTCATGTATTTTTGCGGAAGACGGCAGATTCCTTTTCCGTCCTTATCCTGCCATACACCGTAAACGCCTGCAGGGAGTTTTGTTTTTGAGTAGCGGAGAACCTGGGCCTTTGTTTCCTTTGCAAAAATGTTTCCCCAGTTTGTAATCAAAGTTCCGCCGTCGGCTGCCGGATCTTCATCAAAATCAAGAATTGTAAAATCATCCTTTGTCTGGTCTGCATAAATAAGTTTCTTATCTGCAACATAGGCAAGCATTGAATGGTAAAAATTCTGATGGTCAGGAATTATTTTTGTGATGATTGCAATGTGCGGCTTAAGGAGCTTTCTTCCGTGGAGGTCTGCAAGCTGCCAGCTGGAAAGTTCCAGAACTACAGGTGTTGTTCCGCTTGTTTTTTCAAGGAAGGTGAGGGGAGAAACCGTAATGTTTCCGCCAAGATATGCGTCAAAACCTGCTTTTTTTAGTCCGTAATAAATTGCGCTGACTGTGGAAGACTTTCCTTTACTGCCTGTAACTGCAATAACCGGAGCCTTTGTAAAATTCAAGAAAAGGCTTATGTCTGTTTCGATTGCCTTTGCGGCTGCCAGATATTTGTTTCCGTCGTATTTGACGCCCGGGTTTTTGATTACACAGTCTGCTTCTTCAAAATCTTCAATTTTGTGTTCACCAAGACGGTAAGAAAGATTTGCGTGATTGAGTGTTTTGTCGTCTGAAAGGGATTTTATTGTGGGAGCAAGCTGTTCCTTTGTCTTCATGTCGGTTACGAGGACTTTTGCGCCCTGTTTTAACAGAAACCTGACTGCGGCTTCTCCTCCACCGTTAAGACCCAGACCCATTACTACAATTTTCTTGCCGGCTATATCCTGGAGGGATTTAAAATAACATCCTTCAGGGTATACATGAGGTACTGGCGGAAGCGGCTCGTTTAAGTCAGACATAAAATATTCTCCCAATTAATATTTGAATAAAAAAAATATCCAAAAAATATATATTATATGAACCTTTAAATTAATCCCGGGGAGCGGGGTTAAAAGGTTAATTTATACTTTAAACTTACTGACAGCTTCTGTCAAAAGGCCTACTGACTCCTGAGCCTGGTTTGAAATATCAGTCATGCTCTGTGAAGTTTTGGTAAGGTTTTTTGAAGAAAGGTTTTTCATCTGCTCCGGGAAACTGCTGATTTCTGAAATTGTGGTTTTCATCAGGAATAAGCCTCAATGGTAAAGTAAAAATTTAATGACAAAAATTTTTTTGTAAAAGACATAATAATTATAGAACATAATAAAGTATATGTCTAAAAAAAGAACAATATTTTCTAAACCCGATGAAAAAAAGCAGCAGCTTGAATTTTTTTTTTTGTGTAAAGAAAACTTCTGGGTTATCATATAGAATAACGATTTATTTATAATTTGTAAGGAGGCGTGATAAAAAGTACTTCCCTGTACTTTTTATCACTTGCAGATTTTGCCGTTGGCAAAACTGCGATATCGTGCCTCCTGCACGACCGCTAACGCGGAGTTTATTAAGGAGGCGTTATGAAAATAAGCGTAATTTTAGGAATCGCTTTTGTTTCACTTGCTCTTGCCGGCTGTGGAACAACTGCCAAGACAACGGTAAATAAAGTTGACGGCAGTTTAAACCAGGAAACAGTCGTTCAGGATTACCAGGGACTCAGGCGTGTTGTTGCCATTGCAAGATTCTCGAATGAAACAGAATATGCAAAGGGTGCTTTTTATGATAAGGAAAATGACCCTATCGGAAAGCAGGCTGTAGACATTCTTTCTGCAAAACTTGCCGCAAGGGGAAAATTTGTTCTTCTTGAACGCGCAGATGCCGACAAGATTCAGGCTGAAGTAGAAAAGCATGGAGGAAATGCCCAGAAGGTTCCTGCTGATTATCTTATTATCGGTTCAATTACTGAATACGGACGAAAGACAACAGGAGAAGTAGGTTTTGTTTCACGCAGCAAGAAGCAGATTGTAGAAGCCGGAGTAAATATCCGCCTTGTTGATGTACGCACCGGTCAGATCATTTATTCTGAAGAAGGTCACGGAGAAGCAGAAACTGAATCATCTACTACTTTTGGTATGGGTGGTGTTCAGGGATATGATGCTACTTTAAGTGACAAGGCAATTTCTGCTGCCATCGAAAAGCTTGTTGATAATATTGAATCAACCTGTATGGACAGACCGTGGAAGTCTTATTTCCTTTCTTATGAAAAAGACGGAATCATCATTGCCGGCGGTGAAAAGCAGGGGTTAAAAACAGGTTCTGTTCTTCCTGTCTATGAAAAGGGAAAGCAGGTAAAAAATCCTCAAACAGGTATGATGATTGAGCTTCCGGGAAAACAGACGGCAAAGGTTACCGTTCTTTCAACAGGTGGCTTAACTGTAACGGATGAATATGCAATTGTTGAAGTAACGGAAGGAACTGTTGATCCTTCCAAACTTTCTAATTATGTAATTCAGGACAAATAAAAGAGATTTTATTTGAATGGAATAAATGGAGGTCTTATTAATGAAAAAATCATTAATGAATGCAGTAAAACTGGCAGCTGCAGTATCTGCTGCTTTTCTTGTAATGTCTTGCGGCACTACAAAACTTTACAGCTGGTATGATTATCAGGAAGATTACTATCATTACCTTAAAAATGCTGATAATGATTCTATGAATGATCTTGTAAAGACATATCAGAAAATCATCGAAAAACAGGAAGAGGTGCGCCAGACGGTTCCACCTGGAATCTATGCTGATTACGGCTGGCTTCTCCTGCAGTCAGGAAAAATTGATGAAGGAAAGGCAATGCTTGCAAAGGAAATTGAACTTTATCCTGAATCAGAAGTTTTAGTTGGAAGTATTTTGAAGAGGTATACAAAATGAAAAAATCACTGATTGTTACAATAACTGCAGCTCTTGCTGTATTTTTACTTGCTTCATGCGGCACTACAAAAAGTGTTGCCTTTCCTAAAATGTATGATGAAGATCCTTTAGTAATGCTTGTTATGCCGCCGATCAACAACAGCTCTGCAGCAGACGCAAAGGATTATTTCTATACAACAATGAATGTTCCTATTGCAGAAGCCGGATATTATGTTCTTCCGCCGGCAATGACTATGGCTGCATTACAGCGCGAAAGTGCATACGATTCAGAATTATTCATCGAAGGCGATGTAAAGAAATTCGGTCAGATTTTTGGTGCCGATGTTGCTATCTTTACAATCATTAAATCATGGAATAAATCAGTAATCGGTTCATCAATAACTATCGAGATTGAATACATTTTCAAATCAACAAAAACAAATGAAGTTGTATTTAACCGTGATGCAAGAATCGTATGTAACACTGCGACAGGTGCAAGAGCCAACGGTTTCGGTCTCTTAGGTGCCCTCGCTGTAGCTGCGGCAGATGCAATTAAAACAGCTGTAACAGACTATGTTCCAATTGCCGTAATGTGCAATAATGCTGCTCTGGAGGATCTTCCGGCCGGAAAATACAGCCCGAAACACGGTGCTGACGGTGCAGATAGCGCAATGGACAAGAATGTAAGGCTCTCAGCTTCTAAATAAGCATAAAGGCTTTAAAAAAATTAAAGACACTGAAAAACCGGAATAAGTCTTTCAGTGTCTTTTTTTTGTCTTTTAACAGGCTGGTTCCAGTCTTTTATCTTGAAGTCTGGAGCCTGCGTGTCTTTTTGAATCTTGCTACGGCTTCCGTAATCAAAAGATTAGTGAGGGCCGTAAAATCCAGACCGAATGCGGCACACATCTTAGGGAACATGCTTATCTGGGTAAAGCCCGGCATTGTGTTGATTTCGTTGAGGTAGAGTGCACCTGTATCTCTGTCGATAAAAAAGTCTACGCGGCTCAAACCTGCAAGGTCCAGGGCTGCAAAGGCTTTTTTTGCCAGCGTGCGTACTTCTTCCAGCTTTTCTTCCGGAAGCTTTGCAGGAATAAGCAGGTCTGCTCCGTCCGGGTCATTGTATTTTGCGTCGTAATCGTAAAAGTCGTGTTTTGGCGCAATCTCTCCTGGACCGTAGGCAGTTAATTTTTCTTCTTTTACCGAATCATCATCGATAGTCGGGTTTCCTGTAACTGAACACTCGATTTCCCGGGCGTTAACTGCTTTTTCAATTAAGATTTTGTCGTCCCAGTTAAAGGCTTCCATAATTGCGCCGTTCAATTTCTGTAAATTTGGTGCGAGGAAAGCTCCGTCACTTGAACCTGCAGAACATGGTTTTACAAAAAGCGGAAAGCCCAGTTCCTTCTGGGCCTGCTCAAGGATTTCATCGTAGCGCTTCCAGTCTGCAAGATCGCTTCTTCTGACGCAGATTCCGGGAACTACAGGAATACCTGCCTGTGCGAGGGCAACCTTTGTCTTTTCCTTGTCCATGGTGATTGCGCTGCCCAGGGTTGTACAGCCGACATAAGGAACGTCTACCATTTCAAAAAGACCCTGGATTGTTCCGTCTTCTCCGAACGGACCGTGCAGAACAGGGAAAATAACGTCAGAAGAAAGAATTTCGGTTCCTACGCGGAAAGTTCTCTTAGTACCCCCGGCAGGAATTACGCTTACTTCCTGTGATTCGTCTTCAATGATTTTGAATGCAGCCTTTGAATCGGCTTTAATGCGTTCAAGTTCGCTCTGTGGCTGTAAAAACCAGCGTCCTTCCTTAGTGATAGCGATTAACTGAACTGTATTTTTTTCGTCTATATTGCGGGCAACAGCAGCCCCCGAAACCAGGGAAATCTCGTGTTCGCCGGACTTCCCTCCGTAAATAACTGTAACTGTCATTCTTTTATTATAATGAGATTTTTATTTTTATGATAGAGTTTTTACCGGGGCTTTCCCGTCGCTTTCAGCGCCGGGCCGGGCTTTGCGGGGTTTCAGCCTCCTCGGGCCATGCCCTGCGGTGGCCGGCATTACCGCCCCTTCAATCCCTAAGCCAAAAAAAAGATTTTCTGAACAAAATAATGCCTTATCCTGAAAAATGTGTTAAAATAAACTTAAGATATCGCAATCTTTAACTTGAGATGTCAAATATTTTATGTGAGGTGACGCTATGAATAAAAAAATCCTTTTTAAGTTATTAACTCTTCTTGTAACTGGTTTTATTTTTATTTCCTGCGATCCGGAGGAAGAAACTTATCCGGAAACTAAGTTAAAAATCAGTGCATTTCCGGAAAATGTGAAGAGTATTCATATTGATGGAAGCGGAAATTCAACTCCTATTATGGAAAATACTTCCGGTTTTAACGGTAAGATTTCAAATATAAAAGGAAATGGTGTTATTCATATTAACTTTAATGATTTGGCTGAGTCCGAATATGACACTTATGCAGGTTATGGTAACCTTGAAAGCGATACATCTGTGCTTAAAGTTTTTGCTAACGGGGTAGAACTTAATGATACCACAGAGTACCTGTCTTCAAATTTATATAACGAAGAAACAAATGCAAAACTTCACAGCTTTGCAGCTTCACTCACAATAGGGGACTCTCTCGAAATTACTTTCGAGAATGCACCGCGTAAAATTGCCTTAAACGAAATTAAGTTAAGGCGTTCAAATAATTTTGTTTATTTTGATTTGTCAGGTATCGGTCAGCATATGAACGCTTCGCTAGCAGACGGAGAAATTTCGTCAAATGGTAATGCTTATGGACAAGTTTATTCAGGCGGGCTTTATTACTGCTCAAAGTATTACGATTGTCCTGAGCTCCGTATAACAGCGGAGCACAATTATACTATTTCCGTTAAAAACTTTAAGGCAAATGGAAGTTCACTTACAGACACATCGGGTGAGTCTTCTCACTGGTTTACAGCCTCGCTTGAGTCATACATGGGTACAAACTACATAGATTCAGTTGTAAGCATTGCGGGAGGAACGACAGTGGTAACAGACGTGTCCGCTTATGCAGGAAAAACTTTAGTTTCTGCTTCAATTACAAAATCTGATGAATCACTTTCTGATGTTCAATCTGTTACACTGACATTTGACGACGGAACTGATCTTGAAAATAGAACTGCAGTTCTTAGCTGTGACGGAACAGACGAAACTGTGGGCTGGTATATGGATGGAGAATCCTGCTGTATCGACAGAAAATTTAATCTTAATTCTCACTCATCAAATCTTTCATATGACAGTTCAAGAGGTGAGTATACTTATTATTACAGCAGTATACCGGGAGAGTTTGACGCTCCGTATTATACAGTTGTTTTAACAGCTCAGTAATGACAAAAATCCATCCGTGCGAAGAAATGCTGTTCTTCAAAATGAGGAACAGCATTTTTTTTATTTATAACCCAGTTCAGACAGGGCTTTTTTTGCTTCGGTTATTTCATCGTACGGGTGAGGGCCGTCGGCATAAATTATGCTGTTTTCGTGGGCCTTTCCAAGCAGAAGGACGATGTCGTTTTTGCCTGCCATCTTAAAGGCCTGTCTGATTGCTGTCGGACGGTCCGGTGTAATGAACAAATCTTTGTCCATAACCCTGCCTTCTTTTTCTGCTCCAACTGCAATCATCTTTAAAAGTTCTACGCTGTCTTCGCCGCGAGGGTCTTCATCTGTAAGGATTACGATGTCGCAGAATTTTGCTGCAATCTGTCCCTGGAGCGGACGCTTTTTAAGGTCACGCTCACCGCCGCTTCCGAAGAGTGCAATCATTTTGCCTGAACAGCGTCTTCTCAGCGGAGGAAAGATTGTTTCAAAACTTGAAGGTGTATGTGCGTAGTCGATAATAAGTTCAAAGGGCTGGCCCTTGTCCACAACTGTCATTCGCCCCTTTACAGGTACGAGCTGAGGAACAAGTGCTGCTACTTTTTCAAGGCTTGTGTTTGTAAGGCGGCTTACGGCTTCGATTGCTGCCATAAGGTTGTATGTGTTGAATGCACCCGGCAGACTTGAGCGTATGTGAAATACCTTTGGCGGAAGCGGTTTTGAGTGTTTGTCGATAACGCTTGGTTCGCTCATGTCAAAGGTAAGACCGAATCTTGCGCTTGCGATATTGCGTCCAAGCAAAACCGGAATTGCGTCAGGAATTTTCGGGAGGGCGGTTGCCGCTGTTCCTTCGCCTGCTGCCTTTCCGGCCTTTCCTTCAGTTGTAAAGCCGAGAACAGGCTGTTTTGTTGCCTTTATAAAATAATCTGCGCTGGGGTCTTCCAGGTTTACGATTCCAAATGAAGGAATTTTTACGGTTTTTCCGTTTATGAGTTTTGTATGGTCGTGTTCATCAAGTTTTCTGAAAAGGTTTGCCTTGTCATCACGGTACTGCTCAAAAGTCTTATGGAATTCAAGATGCTCCAGTGTTACATTCATAAAAATGCCGGCATCAAAGAAAATGTTTCCGGTTCTGTTGAGTTTTGGAGAAAGCCCGTGGCTTGAAGTTTCGATTACAGCGTATTCGCAGCCGTTCTGAAGCATTTCATATAACTGGCGCTGAATAATTGTTGCTTCAGGTGTGGTCTGGTGCTGCGGGTTTGCAATTGCGTCTTCACCGAGGGAGTACTGCACGGTGGAAATAAAGCCTGCCTTGTGACCTGAAAGTTTTAAAAGCTGCCAGATGAATGAAACGGTAGAAGACTTTCCTTCTGTTCCGGTAACGCCGATGATTCCCATCTTTTTTGAAGGCTCGTCGTAGAACTTTGCAGAAAGCGGTGCCATTACCAGGCGTGAGTCAGTTACCCTGATAAAGGCGATTTTATCCGGATTTATTGAATTAGTGTTTTTAGTGAATTCAAGGGCTTCACTGATTGAATCCTGAATTGCGCTGTCAAATTCGCCCTGGAAAACTACTGCAACTGCGCCATTTTTAATTGCCTGTGGGATAAAAACATTGCCTGTGGTATGAGTGCCCG
>DLYJ01000238.1 GCA_003447785.1 Treponema sp. | reverse complement strand
GGAAGCAGACGGTTTTCTCATCCGCCTGTTACAGTTGAACAAATCCCGGAAGTCGACATTCTGATTCTGACTCACGACCATTACGACCACCTGGATTATGATTCAATCAAAAAACTGGATTCAAAAGTAAAAAGATATGTAGTACCCCTGGGCGTCGAAAATCATCTTGAAAAATGGGGCGTTGAAAGTTCAAAAATTACCAACATGGCATGGTGGGAAGAAACTCAGATTGAAGGGCTTACAATTGCCTGCACACCATCCCAGCATTTTTCAGGACGCAAACTCATCGACAGTATGCGCACGCTCTGGGCAAGTTATGTCTTGAAGGACGAATTCCACCAGATTTTTGAAAGCGGGGATTCAGGCTTTAATGAGTACTTTGAAAAGATTCACGAAAAATACGGCGATATGGATTTTGTACTGATTGAATGCGGCCAGTACAACGTTCAGTGGCCGCTGGTCCACATGTTCCCGGAGCAGAGTGCGGCCGCCGCAAAAACTCTTGGCGCAAAAATCGTCCAGCCGATTCACTGGGGTGCGGTTATTTTGTCGCGACACGGCTGGGACGATCCGGTTGAGCGCTTCTTAAAGGAAAGCAGCGCCCTGGGCCTTGAGACTGTAACGCCGTACATTGGACAAACCGTTCATCTGGACGATGCCGGCCACTATGCAGAAAGATGGTGGAGACAGGCTGCTGCTGGCCTGGCAACCGACTAAAATTCCTGTCTGTTTATATATTCAACTGCGCTGTCGGCTGCAATTTTGCCAAAGATACAGATGTCTGCCACTGCGTTGCCGCCAAGCCGGTTTGCGCCGTGGACGCCGCCTGTAACTTCGCCGGCTGCGTAGAGGCCTGGAACCGAGTTGCCTGACTTGTTCTGAACTTCTGCCGACCGGTTGATTTTTAAGCCGCCCATGGTGTGATGGATTGCAGGGCCGCATTCGATTGCGTAGTAAGGCGCCTTTGAAAGCGTGCGTTCCATGCTTGCGGCATTGCGTTTAAACTCTTCGTCATTTTTTGATTCAACATAAGAATTGTATTTTCTGATTGTATTGTTGAATTCAACTTTATCGATACCAAGCTTGTCTGCAAGTTCATCAATGCTGTCTGCCTGTGTCAGAAGGTTTTTCTTTGCGTAACCTTCAATTGCCTTGAGCGAATCCCGTACACTCTGGTCAAAAACGAGGAATGCTGTCTTTTTTGGCTGTGCAAGAATTGCGGCAGAAACAAGGTCGCGGGTCTGCATTTCGTTTACAAAGCGCTTTCCCGTGCGGCTTACAAGAATTGCACCGTTTCCCCGCACGGCTTCCGTAATCATAATTCCGGTGCCTGCCACAACAGTGGGATGCGTCTGAATCTGATCCATCTGTGTGAGCTGTGCGTCAAATTTTTCTGTCATCAAAAATGCGTCGCCGGTTGCACCGGGATGATTTGTTGTGCCAAAACCTGCCAGAGCAGGATTAAACTTAACGACCATTGCAGAGTTTGCTCCAAATCCGCCGGAAGCTACGATAACGGCCTTAGCGTCGATTTTATACTGGTTGTCGCGGGTTTTTACAATTACGCCGCATGCTTTTCCGTCATTTTTGATGATGTCGGTTACCATGCTGTTAACCCGGATTTCTGCTCCCTGTCTGAGTGCTGCCTGATGCAGGAGGGGAACCAGGTGGGCGCCGATTGCTTGTCCTCCCTGCGGCCTGTGGATGCGTTTGTTTGTAGCCCCTCCGAACATTCCCACGTCAGACAAATCTGCGCCCACGATGTCAGACTGGAGCCATTCAACCATTGCGGCAGAATTGTCCACCAGAGTGCGTACGAGGGCAGGATCGTTGAGGTTTTTTCCGCCTTTCATTGTGTCGCTGTAAAAAACGTCAGGGCTGTCTTTGATTCCCAGTTTTTTCTGTTCCTTTGTATATGATGCGTTGATTCCGCCGGTTGAATAATTAGTGTTGCCGCCGACGATTCCCATTTTTTCCAGAACGATGACTTTTGCACCTTTATTTGCGGCTTCTGTTGCGGCAACAAGACCCGCACCGCCGGCACCGATGATTACGATGTCGCAGGAAGTGTCAGAGTAAACGAGTTTTTCTTCTTCGATTCCCCGGCTTTTGTTCAGAGCCATTTCCAGGGCGTCGAGAACTGCGTTGGAAGTGATTGTAGCTCCGGAAACAACATCTATGGTTTCTGTTTTTTGTTCCTGCATAAATCGTTCAAGAATCTGCTGTTCTGCAACCGGCCCGATTTCAGGACTTTCTGCTTCGTGCAGGATTTTTGCGTCAGTAACCCGGCCGTCCTTTACGGTGATGCTAACTGTAACATCTCCCCCGTGACCTGCTCCGGTTCCGGTAAAAGTTCCGTCAGTCAGTGCTTTGCTTTTTGAACATGAAACTGCCCCCATAAGCAAAAATGCCAGAAATAAATTGAACAAAATTTCAGTAAGTTTTTTCATCTGTAATACCTCGATAATAACAGTTAGCATAGTATAACTTTAATTAGGTATGTTGACAATTGATATCTTTTAACATAGCATAGCAAATCAGATAAAATGAAGTTATCAGCAATTCCTGTTTTAAATATATTTGGCAAAAAAGCCCGTTCCCTTTCTCTTCTGTTTTTTTCGTTCGTTCTTTCCTTTTCTCTTTTTACAGGAGCCTCAATTTTATCGGGGTTAAAAAATGGAATTCATAATCTTGAACTGAGACTGGGCGCAGACATCATTGTAGTTCCATACGAAGCGCGCACAAAGGTAAGTGCCCGGGAAATCCTTAACAAAGGCAACAGGACCTGGATTTATTTTTCTTCTTCCATGTTGAACAAGGCACTCCAGATTGAAGGAGTTGAGCAGGCAAGCCCTCAGGTTTACTGTTCAGCCCCGGTTGAATTCAACGGGGGTAAGGTTGAATTAATCGGCTTTGAGCCTGAGACTGATTTTTCGGTTAAACCCTGGATTTCTGACAGTTTACGGCTTTCAGATTTTGAATTACATGATTTTGAAATAATTTACGGCTGGAATGTTGCTCCTGATAAAGACGGCAAATTCAATGTTTACGGAATCGAATTGAATCCTATTGCCCGCCTTCAGAAAACCGACACCGGAATGGATAATTCAATTTATGCAAATACCGCCACATTGAATTTTATAATCGACGCCGCAGTTCAGCAGGGTGTAAAACTTGAAAGTGAGGTCGCCGGCGGCAAAAAAATAAGTTCAATCATGGTAAAGGTAAAGGACGGATATGATGTGGATGATGTTGCAGGCCGCCTTACAAGAAAACTCCGCCATGTAGTTTCAGTAAAAACCCGGGAAATGACCAGCGGAATCTCAGACAGCCTTCATAACTTTCAGAAGATGGTTCTGCTCCTTGTGATTTTAGTCTGGGCACTTTGTTCTGGAATAATGACCGTTGTCTACTCCATGATAACCGGCGAGCGCAGAAAAGAGTTTGCCGTTTTACGCGCCATGGGAGCAAGTCGCAAAACTCTCTCTTCCTTTGTAATGAAAGAAGCCTTCCTGCTCAACAGTACCGGCGGAATTCTTGGCTCCCTTACCGCATCCCTTTGCGTACTACCACTTGCCTTTTTAATCCGGAACAGGTTTGAACTTCCTTTTGTTCTTCCGGAAACCTCATTTATGATTACGATATTTATACTGACCGTTCTCCTTTCAGTTTTTTCCGGCGCTCTTGCATCAGGTTTTTCTGCCCGAAAGATTTCATTTCAGGATACCGGCAGCGCGCTCCGGGAAGGGTAGGGTAAAAAACTTCTTTAAATTCCTCCCAAAGGGATTTATAATGGGTTATTCATTATCTGGAGGAAAAAATGAAAAAACTTATTACGAAGACTCTTGCGCTCCTACTTGCTGCCGCATTTGTACTTCCGCTTTCTGCCAGGGAAATCAAGAGAAAAATCAAGCCTGCAACCGGCTGGAACCTCTATCTTCCGGGCAAAGTAAATAAAAAGGATGTTTTAAAGGATTTGAACAAGGCCGGATGGCAGGTTTCCAATTCCTATGATGAACATTTTTCTTTTGTTGATTCTGATCTCAACGGTAAAAAATGTTTGAGATTCAGTACCCTTGACGGTAAACAGGATGCCATTATCCTTCCTCTTACCGGAAAAGAAAAACTCGTAACTTTGATTTTTAAGGCAAAAGGTTCCGTTGACCCTGATGCCGGAACAACACCTTACGGAATTTTCTATGCATACGTTCAGAACGGTGCATGGCAGACACTTCTCCGTCATAATTCATCAAACCAGGTTAAGGGGTCAAACAATATGAGCCGTCTCCGCGCTCCTGAAGGACCAGGCGACATCGTATCTGACTGGCATGATTACCGCCTCGTATTTGACCTGAGTGAAGGTCCTCAGAATATGAAAGCATTTGCTTACATTGACGGTGTCCTCCGCCACTCTGACACCTGCAAGGAAAGAACTGACTTTACAAAGAACGCAGATCCGAAACTTGATACAAGTGCAATCAACTGGGACATGATGCTCGGTCAGGGCAACTATCTTGAATTCGGCGACAATGACGGTTCAACAAATGCGTTTGGCCGCTATGCTTACTTCCTTACCGTAATTGACGAGGACGTAAGTTCAATGTCTCTCGAAGAAATGGGCAAAAAACTCAAGGCTGATCTTGTTACCAACCCGACTACAAAAAATGACCCTCCGCCACCAAGCAAACGCCCTGCTAAAAAACCGGCAGGAATCAATATCCAGGGACCGGAAGTTAATTCAAAAGACCCTGTGTTCTACGACACTTCTACTGTAAAAGGCAAAATCAAGCTGAACAAACTTCCTTACAGCCGTGCAAACGCAGAAGTTGTTACAGAAAACGGCGCTGTTCCTGATGTAAAAATTGCTGCAACTGTAGATCCAAGCGGAGCAGACGGTGCATACAAGACAATCAAGGAAGCAATCGACGCAGTTCCGGAAGGAAGCGCAATCAAGGTTATGCCTGGCTTCTACTACGAAAAACTCAAGATTACAAAGAACGGAATCAGCCTTATCGGTACAAACCCGTCTACAACTGTAATCTACGGCTTTGAAGCTGACACCGGCGGAATCGACGGCAACCTCCTCGTTGAAGTTAACCTTCTTCCAAAGGGCGGCGACTCAGTAGGCGACAAGGTAGCTATTCCTGAAAGCCCGGCTGCAAACGCATACTTTAACGCATGCAACATCACTTTCTACAACAAGGGTGCTGAATGGAACAAACTCTGGGGAGGCGCTGAAAAACGCTCAATCGCCCTGGCACTTAAGGGTGTTGATAAGTGTTACCTCAAAAACTGTGTATTCTTAGGACAGCAGGACACACTCTACTGGCGTTCCGGACGTATCTACGCAGAAAACTGCTATATCGAAGGCGATGTTGACTACATCTGCGGCGGAGCAACAGCCCTCTTTGATAACTGCAAAATCTTTACAGTTCCACAGTACAACGGCGGTATCATCGTTGCAGCCGCTGCGGCAGACACAGGTTACAAATCAACTGCTAAGTTTGCAAACGGCTATGTATTCCGCAACTGCAAGATTACAGGCGACTCTACATTCTTAGGACAGCAGAAAAAAATCTGTATCGGACGTGGAACATGGACCGGCGGTTCAGCAACAAGCGAAACTCAGACAGGTAAAACTGTTTACATCAACTGCAGTTTTGACAAAATGATTAACGCAGACCCATGGAACAACTGGGACAGTGTTAATACGGCTGCAAAATGTTTCTTCCGTGAATACAAATCAACAGGCGACGGCGCTTCAACTCAGAACCGCCCTCAGCTGAGCGATGCTGAATTCAAGGCAACATACAGTTCAACAGAAAAAATCCTTGGATTTACACCGGAATTCTAATATTCCATTTTTCATAAAAGTGTGATAATCTACTGCCAGTAATGAAAAGAACATTTTCGCTGCTGGCAGTTTTTTTTATGGCTGCAGCACTTTTTGCACAAAGCGCACCTTCTCTTGATCAGGTTTTGAATTCACTTACATCCCGCAAAGTGACAGAAGGTTCATTTACAATGCAGAAAAAATCCGCAAAATTAAAGAAACCGCTCACATCCAGCGGAACATACATCATGAGTGACAGGGGAATTGTGTGGAACACCCTCAAGCCTTTTCCGCAGACAATGGCTGTTACGGAAGATGCAATGATTCAAATCAGGCCCGACGGAACAAAAAATGTTGTTGACGGCTCGGAAAATGAAGTTTTTAAGACAGTCGCTTCAAGCGTAAAATCAATTTTTGGTTCATCCCGGGATGCAATCGAAAAATCCTTCAGCATTAAAAGCTTTACTTCAGATAAAACCACCTGGAACCTCACTCTTGTTCCAAAAGACAGTACAATTGCGGTTGCCCTCAATTCAATTGAACTGGGCGGTTCCTGGAAGGAAAGTGACTGCTCTCTGGACAGGACCGTAATCGTGCAGGGCGAGTCAAATTCAACTGTCTACACATATTCAAACCAGGTTTACAAGGACGCTCTAAGTGAATCTCAACTTGAGTACTTTAAAAAATAGAGTCAGCCGTAGAATTTTCCTGAAACTCTGGATTTTGCTTCACACGCTTGCTGCAAGCCTTTTTATTGCCCGCATCGTTACAGGCGGCCTCAACATCAACGCCTCTTTTTTTGACATGATTCCGTCGGAAACGGACAGCACAGCCGCACACATTGCCGAAGAAAATATCACGGCTTCTTCCCAGAACAATGTTTTTATTCTTTCAAAATCTGCTGACTTTTCAATTGCAAAACAAAACGCTCAGAAAGTTTACGACGCGCTCAAGGACGACAGCCGCTTTAATTCGGTTTCATTGTATGCGGACAACGAAAGCGCTCAGGACGTAACAGAGTTTCTGCAAAAATACAGATTTATGCTGTTGAATCAATCCACCGTGGAAGAACTCAACACTCCTGAAGGAGCACAGAACTTTGCCCGGAATGCGCTTGCAAAAGTCTTTGGCGGCTTTACACTTTCTTCTTTTGATAACATTGCCGCAGATCCTTTTCTGCTGGATGAAGTAAACCTTCAAAACTGCCTCAGGGCAATCACCGAAAGCGGCACGGCCTTTGGTCCGAAAGACGGCGTTCTCGCGCGCGAGTTTAAGGGCGACTGGTACGTTATGATTCGGGCAGAACTTTCGGAAAAGGGAGCAAAACTCGGTTCACGGGATAATGCGGTACCGCTCATTTACAGGACTTGCCTTCCCCTTGAAAGCGAAGATGCAAAAATGGTCTTTTTTGGAACTCCTTTTCACAGTTACAAAAGTTCTTCTTCGGCAAGCCTTGAAATCTCAATCATTTCTACCGTGTCGATGATTGCGGTAATCCTGATTCTTCTTTTTGTGTTTAAAAGTTTTGTTCCCCTGGCTGCAAGCGTGCTTTCCATTGTCCTGTCCGTTGCCACAGCCTTTGCGACAGTTCACGGATTTTTCGGTTCAATTCATCTGATTACCCTTGTTTTTGGAACTTCACTCATCGGTTCCTGCATTGATTACAGCCTTCATTATTTTATCAACTGGAAGGCTTCTCCCGCCCTTGAAAGCGGAACTCAAATCCGGCGGCACATTTTTAACGGGCTTTTTTTGTCCCTTGTTTCTACAGAAATCTGTTTTGTGATTCTTTTCTTTGCGCCTTTTATGCTTTTAAAGCAGATTGCACTCTTTTCATTTGCAGGAATTTTAAGTTCATTTCTGACGGTCATGGCTGTGTATCCGGTATTTTCTCTTCCGCCGGAAGAAAAGCGCTGTATTCCGTTGATTCAGTTGATTGAATTGAATCAGTCCCGCTTTGCAAAAGTCCGGCCCGCCGTAAAATTTATTCCTCTTGTTCTGTCTTTGCTGAGCCTTCTCGTACTTGGATTCAATTATAAAAAACTTGCCGTCCGCAATGATTTGAGTAACCTGTACAAAATGGAAGGCCGCCTCCGGGAAGATACGATTCTTGCGGCACAGGTAATTGATTATAATCCAACAAATTACCTCATTGTCCGGGGCAAAACCGAACAGGAAGTTCTGGAAAAAGAAGAAGCCCTTATTCCCAAGATTCCGGATCCCTTTGTGTGCACCGCGCGTTTTATTCCGTCGGTTAAAAAACAAAATCAGTCCTATGAGGCTGTAAAAAATCTTTTGCCCTATGCGGGGGAACAGTTTGCAGCTCTCGGTTTTGATGAATCAGACTGTGATTCTTTTATAAATGAATTCAATTCAAAAAGCGCAAGTTTTGTGACCCTTTCAAACGAAACCCCTGAATTCCTCAAAAGCCTTCTGAAAATCCTCTGGATAGGGCAGTCGGGTGATTATTTTTACTCAGTGATTCTGCCTTCAAAAATCAGCGATGCAGCAGTTTATGAACAGCTTGCCGCATCGGACCAGGACGTATTCTACGAAAGCAAGGTAAGTTCAATTTCTCAAAGCCTGGACAAACTGACGGTGTTTATACTTTTGATGTTTGCCTGCGCCTTTGTCGTAATCGCATTTGTTCTCAGGTTTTTCTACGACTCAAAAACTGTATTCAAGGTGGTGTTGGTTCCCCTTCTTGCGCTTTTGTGCGTGGGTGCAGTATTTGTTTTGAACGGCTTAAACATCGAGTTTTTTGGCATCACGGGAATCATTCTTGTATTTGGGCTTGGCCTTGATTATGTAATTTACAGAATTGAAAATAAAAACAATACGACAGAAAGTTTTGCAATCTTCCTGTCGTTTTTAACAACAGCAATCAGTTTTGGCTCACTTGTGTTGAGCGCCTTTGTGCCGGTTCACGTGCTTGGTCTTTCGATTTTTACGGGCCTCGTCGTTTCGTTTATCTGCGCAATGCTTTAGGCTGTCTTAGGCTGTTTACGGACGGCAGAATGAAACGGAGGTTTTTTATGAAAAAAATTGAATTAATAC
>DLYJ01000156.1 GCA_003447785.1 Treponema sp. | reverse complement strand
CAAAGAAGAATTCAGGAGTGTACAGAGTGGTAAGTTTATCAAATTCAGTTGCATTGATGATTCTTGAATTTTCAAAAAGCTCGATGGCATGGCTCACCCGGGCAAGAATCACCTCTGGCCTGTCATAAGGCTTGGTAAGAAAGTCGGCCGCCCCCAGCTTAAGGCTTTCAACTTCCGATTCTTTTTCTGAAGTAAGGACAATGACAGGAATTTCTGAAGCAAGCCCCTCTTCATTCATCTGCTTAAGGACATCAAAACCGCTTACCTGAGGCATAAGAAGGTCCAGCATAACCAGGGAAATGCCTGAACTTCTGTCATGAATTTTTTCCAGGGCTTCCTTTCCGTCTTTTGCATAATCGACCTTATATTCACTTTCGATTATGTTTCCAAGAATCTGCCTGTTGATTTCTTCATCATCAACGATTAAAACTTTTCGTTCAAATAATTCACTGCCTTTTCTCATACAGTAAATTATAAGGCAAAATTTTTAAAAAGCCAGAAAAAACAGGCTCCATTAAAGCCTGTCTTCCAGTCAAATCAGCGGATTTTTTGTTAATTTGTGATATCAGAAAGAAACTTCTTAAGGCTTTCTTCCCAGGCAGGCAGTCTGATGCCCAAAGCATCCTGAATTTTTGTCTTGTCCAGAACTGAATAAGCCGGGCGCTTTGCGGGTGTGGGATAATCGGCAGTAGTACAAGGATTTACCACGCAGTCTGTTTTGGTTAAAAGCCCTGAGGCAACGGCCTGTTTTTGAATTTCCACAGCAAAGTCGTACCAGGTGATTTTTCCAAGGTCGGTACAGTGGTAGATACCGTACGGGACGTTTCCTTTTTGAATTATCGAAATGATTACGTTTGCAAGAGTATTTGTCCATGTGGGAGTTCCCCACTGGTCGCTTACAACCTTGATTGTGTCGTGGCTCTCCATAAGTTTAATCATCGTAAAAACAAAGTTTTTGCCTGCCTTGCCGTAAAGCCACGCAGTTCTGAGAATGTAGAATTCATCAGTGTTAGCGGCAAGTTCTGCTTCACCTTTAGCCTTGGTTGAACCATATACTCCGATCGGCGCAATCGGGTCATCTTCTTTGAGCGGACGTGTGGAAGTTCCGTCAAAAACATAATCGGTGGAAATATGAATCACTTTTGCGCCGATTTTCTTTGCAACAACTGCAATATTTTTAGGGCCTGTGGCGTTTAGTGCAAGAGCGGCTTCCTGATTGCTTTCTGCAAGGTCAACTGCAGTGTATGCGGCACAGTTTACGATATAAGAAATTTTCTTTCCTCTGACAAAGTCTTCCAGTGCGCTCAGGTCTGTAATATCAACCTGTCTGTCAGTGCCTGTAAATTCAATATTGTTTTTTTCCAGAAGTTCAGCAACTTCTGAACCAAGCATTCCTTTGCAGCCAATTAACCAGATCATATAATCTCCACAAAACTACGCTTTGGCGGCATCAGCATCCGGACCAATCCATTTGCCGGACTTGTCAAAATATCTGCCGTTCAGGTCAAAAGAAGGATGTTTTGTATCTTTTTCAGAAAGGTTAGGTTCTGTTATGTCAGAAGCAACAGCCTTCCAGTCGATTCCTATAGTCGGGTCGTTCCACATCAGGCCGCCCTCACCGCTGGGATCATAAAAGTCGGTGCATTTATAGGCAAAAACCGCTTCTTCAGTCAGAACATAAAAACCATGGGCAAACCCCCGGGGAATATAAAACTGATTCTGCTTTTCAGCGTCGAGAATAATTCCATAGTATTTACCAAAGGTTCTGCTTCCGTGGCGGAGGTCAACGGCAACATCATAAACACGGCCCTGCAATGCGCGTACAAGCTTTCCCTGAGGGTGCTTAGTCTGAAAGTGAAGCCCCCTCAAAACGCCCTTACTGGACTTACTCTGATTATCCTGAACAAATTTTTCGGTAAGGCCTGCGGCAAAAAAATCACGTTCGCTGTAAGTTTCAAGAAAGTAACCACGGTTGTCGCCAAAAATTTTCGGTTGAATTTCGCACAAACCTTCGATTTCTGAACCGTCTTTTGCAAAACACTTGTTAAATTCAAAAGCCATTTTTATACTCCAATAGATTGTCCGGACTGTATCAACTAATTTTCCGCGATGTATTCAAGATAGCGGCCGTAATCAGTCTTGTAGCCTTTTGCAAGTTCAAGCATCTGGTCTTTTGAAAGCCAGCCGTTACGGAATGCAATTTCTTCGATACAACTTACATACATTCCCTGGCGTTTCTGGATCGTTGCAATAAAGTTGGAAGCTTCCAGGAGACCGTCGTAAGTTCCGGTATCAAGCCATGCCATACCCCGGCCCAAAAGTTCCACATTAAGGTTACCTTGATTAAGGTATTCGTTATTTACGGAAGTAATTTCAATTTCGCCCCGGGCACTTGGTTTAACGTCAGCGGCAATTTTTACAACCTCGTTTGTATAAAAGTAAAGCCCCGGAACCGCATAATTTGATTTAGGAGCAGAAGGTTTTTCTTCGATACCGAGAACTTTGCCGCTCTTGTCAAATTCAACAACACCGTAGGCTGTGGGATCCTTTACGAAGTAGCCGAAAATTACGCTTTTTCTGTCTTTTTCTACAGTTGAACGGGCACGCCTGAGAGTCTGTGTAAAGCTCTGGCCGTAAAAAATATTGTCGCCGAGAACAAGTGCAACGTCGTCATTACCGATAAATTCCTTACCAACGATAAATGCATCGGCAAGACCGCGGGGCTTATCCTGAACCTTGTATTCAAAAGACATGCCGAGCCATTTTCCGTTGCCAAAAAGCTCCTTAAATACAGGAAGATCCCGGGGAGTGCTGATAATAAGAACTTCGCGGATTCCTGCAAGCATCAGAACGCTCAGAGGATAATAAATCATCGGCTTGTCGTACAACGGCAGAATCTGCTTTGAAACAGCCTTTGTGATTGGATATAAACGGGTTCCGGATCCCCCTGCTAAAATAATTCCTTTCATTTTTTATCGCCCCTGTTCAGTATAATTTTTAGAAATCCAGTTTTTATAGTCGCCGCTCAAAATGTGGTCAACCCATTCGTTATTGGTCAAATACCAGTTAACGGTCGCTTCAAGGCCCTGTTCAAAGGTCATTTTGCGCTGCCAGCCCAGTTCCTTTTTGATTTTTGAACAGTCGATGGCGTAACGCTTGTCGTGCCCCGGACGGTCAGTAACGTATGTGATTGTTTTTTCAACATCGTCAACGCTTTTGTTGATTTTAGAAGCAGTTAATTCAATTACTTTATGAAGAAGTTTAATATTCTGCCATTCGTTTTCGCCGCCGATATTGTATTTTTTACCGGTAACTCCGTTTTTAACGATGAGCCACACGGCGCGGTTGTGGTCTTCAACATAAATCCAGTCACGGATATTGTCGCCCTTACCATAAACAGGAAGTTTTTTGCCGTCCCGGATGTTACTGATCATCAGAGGCAGAAGTTTTTCCGGAAACTGGTACGGACCATAGTTATTGGTACAGTTGGAAAGAGTTACCGGAAGACCGTAGGTGTGGAAGTAAGCCATAACCAGGTGGTCGGAACTTGCCTTGCTTGCTGAATATGGAGAGCGCGGGTCGTAAGGAGTGGTTTCAGTAAAGTATCCTGTCGGACCGAGGGAACCGTAAACTTCGTCAGTAGAAATGTGGTGGAACAAAACATCGTCCCTGATTGAACCGTCAGCGTTTTTCCAGAAGTTGCGGGCAACATCAAGAAGAGTAAAAGTTCCCATAACATTGGTTTTTACAAAGGCTTCAGGGCCAAGAATGGAACGGTCAACATGGCTTTCTGCCGCAAAGTGAATTACAGTATCAATGTTGTACTGTTTGAATATGCGTTCAATCTGTGCGCGGTCAGTGATATCAGCCTTTTCAAAGAAGTATCTTTTTCCGCCGAATTTTGCTTCAACATCAGCGAGGGATTCAAGGTTACCCGCATAAGTCAGGCAGTCAACGTTAACCACAGTGCCGTCAAAATCAGCATCCGTAAAGAGCCCGCTGTCCACGGCAGACATATTAAAAAGATAGTGAATAAAGTTGGAACCGATAAAGCCAGCCCCACCGGTAACAAGAATGTTGTGTAATTTACGCGACATAAAAAACCTCTTATGTTGAATATTATACAGTCATAAGAGTTTTTGGGCAATGCAGGATATTTTTTTGGGGGGTGGTCCGGCTCGTGATGTTGGTGTAACAAGATCGCGGTGTTAATAAAAAAAATATACATCTTGCCTTTCGACTAATTTGGAGTTATACTCCAAATTAGTCGAAAAAGAAGGTTCAAATGTATATCAACCGTCATATTCTACCTTATCTGGAAAGAATGAAAAAACAGTTCAGGGTTCTTCTTATTACCGGTTCCCGCCAGGTAGGTAAATCAACACTATTGAAAAATAAACTTGTTCCTGAATATGACTATGTGTCTCTTGATGATTTTTCGGATTTAAGTATTGCCAAAAATGATTCAGACCTCTTTTTCAAGAACCATCCGCTTCCTGTTATTATTGACGAAGTCCGGCGTGCACCAGAATTATTTCTTCAAATAAAACTTCTTGCAGATAATTCAGAAGAAAAAGGAAAAATCGTTCTTACAGGCTCACAAAGTTATAAGCTATTGAGTAATGCAGCAGATTCTCTTGCAGGCCGGGTTTGCATTATTAATATGTCATCGCTGTCTCTTCGGGAAAAACATGAAATCAATTTTAATACAGAGTTTTTACCGACCGCAGAATATATTTCAGAAAGAAAAAAGTCTATAAAAACTTACAAAAACCTCTGGCAGTATATTTGGCGTGGAAGCATGCCGGAACTTGCAGATGATACCATTGAGTGGGAATCATTTTATCGTTCATATATGAGGACCTATATTGACAGGGATGTATCAGATTTAATTGATGCAAAAAATCTCGTAAAATTCAATAATTTTATGCAATGTATTGCGGCCCGCGTTGGAGAACTGTTTAATGCTGATTCTATGGCTCGTGATGTTGGTGTAACAAGCAAAACAATTTCGCAGTGGACAAGTATTCTGGAGTCCTCAGGTATTATCAGACTTCTCCAGCCGTATGAAAAGAATGTATCTAACCGTGCAATAAAAACTCCAAAAGTATATTTTATGGATACAGGTCTTGTCTGCTATTTAGTTGGCTGGAGTTCAAGCCAGGTTGCTATGAATGGTGCAATGTCAGGAAGCTTATTTGAAAATTTTGCAGTAAGTGAAATTATCAAATCTTACTATAATGCCGGGCATGATACGAAAAATATTTATTTTTATCGGGATAAAGATAAAAAGGAGATCGATTTACTTATCGAGAAAGATAATGTTCTTTATCCGGTCGAAATAAAGAAATCAGCCCAGCCAGCACCCGATATGGCAAAGAATTTTTCTGTACTTAATAAAATTCCAGGAAAGACAGTCGGTCAGGGATGCATTTTATGCCAGTGCGATAAAATGCATTATTTAAGTGAAGATATTGCAGCCCTTCCAGTTGAATATATTTAGGGTGGTCCGGCTGCGCCGTCGCTACTTCCACCCTTCGCTCACGCTCATCCACGGGCTTTGCCCGTGGACTGCTTCGCAGGGGTTCCAATCGCTACCACAGTGTTTATCATTTTTCATCTCCCCATTTAAAGCCAGAAGCTTCTTCTGTTTTTTTGTTTTTTCGAGCCCGTTGTTTATGTTTTTTAGATTCAAGAAATGAAGACGGACGTTTTGTAACATCGGGAATAAGTACTTCCAAATTATCGGCAATCTCCAGTGCCTTTAATATTTTGATAAAATTTGAAAACTTAACATCTGCTCCGCTTTCAAAATTTACAATACTTCGTAAAGAAACCCCTGCCTTTCGGGCAAATTCTGCCTGAGAAAGTTCCATATCAAGTCTGTAATTCTTTACCCGCTTTGCCAGCTCATTCAAGATGGCTTGAGATGTAAATTCCTGCATATTTATACCTTTGCGCTTTTATTATACAGCAATATCATTTAACAAGCAAGTTATTGCGTATTAAATGGCGCTTTCAGTGATAATATGCAACTTATTGCACTTTAACTACATTATTGACTGGTACATTTTAAGAAAAATGTAGAATGGCTTGAAATTCCAGAAAAAATGTCGCGAAAAATGTCGCAGATTTATATTTAATTACTTACCCCTTTAAATAAAGGGGTAAGATAAAGGGGTAAGTAAATGGCATTGCCTATAAGCAATGAAATTGTATTTAATGCAGATTTAATAAATTCGTTTTCGATTCTTAAGGATGAATTTTGCTAAGGTCGTGAATTTCTAATTGGCGTATATTATACTTTTCGATGAAAAAGGTAGTTGATTCCCATTTTAATCGAAAAAAAACAACTCGCTCATAAAATAGTGCAAAATCACCAAAACTCGCTCATAAAATAGTGTAAAACCACAAAAACTCGCTCATGAAATATTGCAAAAAGGCAAAAAGTCCCAGGGGAAGAGCAGAAATCTAAGAAAAATGTCGCAGGAGGGCTTAAAATTCTAAGAAAAATGTCGTGAAAAATGTCGCAGAACGGCTTAAATTTTTAAGAAAAATGTCGCGAAAAATGTCGCAGA
>DLYJ01000167.1 GCA_003447785.1 Treponema sp. | reverse complement strand
TCAACAAGATTGTAACTAAAATCGATGGTAAATTCGTTTACGGAACTTTGCGCTGGGAAAGTGGCGTTCACCGCGTACAGCGTGTTCCGGCTACTGAAAGTCAGGGCCGTTTGCAGACTTCGACTGTAACTGTTGCAGTTCTGCCTGAAGCTGAAGAAACAGAAATCGACATTAAACCTGGTGACGTTCGCGTTGACGTAATGCGTGCCGGTGGACCTGGCGGTCAGTGTGTAAACACGACAGACTCCGCAGTTCGCCTCACACATATTCCGACCGGTATCGTTGTAATTCAGCAGGACGAAAAGAGCCAGATTAAAAACAAGGCAAAGGCCTGGATGGTTTTGCGCGCCCGTTTGTTTGATCTTGAACAGAGCAAAAAAGACGCAGAACGTTCGGCAGTCCGCAAAAGCATGGTTGGAAACGGTGACCGTTCAGAAAAAATCCGTACCTACAACTATCCTCAGGACCGCGTAACAGACCACCGCATCAACCTTTCACTTCACAACCTGCCTAGCTTTATGATGGGCAACATGGACGAAATGCTCGACGCGCTTAACGTTTACGCAAAAGAAGAACAGTTCAAGAGCCTCGAAGCGTAAAAACACACAGCGCAGAACGCAGATTAATGACGGTATGGCAGTTTAAAAAGAATGCAGTCAATCTCCTGAAAGACAGTCCGACGCCTTCGCTGGACGTGGATGTTTTACTGCAGTTCTTTTTGAATCTTGATAAGACCCGCCTTTTGATGAGCCGGGATGAATCAGTCCCGGACGATATCCTTCTAAAATTGAATTCAGCAGTTGAACAGAGGAAGAACGGCCTTCCCGTGGCGTACATTACGGGGCACAAGGAGTTTTTTGGACTTGATTTTACCGTAAGTCCAGCTGTTTTGATTCCAAAACCTGACACCGAGCTCCTTGTTGAACTTGCCCTCAATTCAATTGAATCCAACCCGGCTTTAAATATAATCCGCGTCCTTGATATGTGTACCGGAAGCGGCTGTGTGGGAATCAGTCTGTTCAAGTCACTTCCACCTGGCGCACAAATTGAATTGACACTTGCCGACATCAGCAGCGATGCCTTACAAATTGCAGAAATAAACGCAGAAAGACTCCTGAAAAGAGCCGCCGCTGACATTCAATTTATACATACAAATCTCTTTGAAAATATCTCAGGTACATTCGACATGATTGTGACCAATCCGCCTTACGTGAGGCATAACGAGGCTGTTGAACTTTTACAGGACGGCCGCTCGGAGCCGCTTCTTGCCCTGGACGGAGACGTAACCCCGGATTCAAGCTGGAATGGCCTGAATGACGGTCTTTCCCTGATTAAGCGCCTTGTAATTCAGGCAAAAGAGCATCTTGCGGAGGGCGGTCATCTTCTGATGGAAACCGGCTGCGACAATGCTGAAAAAACGGCAGACTTTTTTACTCAAAACGGCTTTACAGGCGTAAAAATTGCAAAAGACATAAACGGTCTTCTCCGCGTCGTTTCAGGTACATACTGACACCGCTCCGCTCAACGCCAGAACTAAGTTTCGGGCAGGGCTCCGGGGGGTGCCCCAGGCGGGTGCCCCAGGGCGTTGCCCGAGAAAAAGCCACCCTCTGTCTAAAATTCAATTTTCATGCGATAATAGTTTTATGAAACACACAACTTTAATTAAATTTCTTGCCGCAATTGCAGTTGCAGTTGCGCTGACAGGCTGTTCGCGGGTCGAAGAGGCAAGGGCCTTTATCAAACAGTGCGAATCAAAGAATGAAAGTCCTGCTCTTGAAGCGCTTTCAATGAAGGACAATGGTTTGTTTGAGACTGTTGTCGCTCTGGGAGCCGATGTTAATATTGCAGGCCGTGACAATGTAAGTGCCCTGATGTGGGCGTGCCGTACCGGAAACAAAAAACAGGTTCAGCTTCTGTTAAACGCCGGGGCTGACGTTACAGTGTACAGTATCGAAGACCTGGGTCCTCTCGAATACGCTGTTATTTCGGGCAATGCTCAGATTGTCGATATGGTTGCAAAGGCGGGCGCTGATGTTAACCATGTAAACAAGGGCGACCAGACTCCGCTGATTACTGCCGCTGCTGCAAACGACTACAAATGTATTACAGCTCTTGTATTGAACGGAGCAGATGTTGACTGGCAGGACTCTAACGGAGATACCGCCCTGATGTACGCGGTTTATAATAATGCTTACAAATCTGCAAAAACCCTCGTTAATCTTGGAGCGGCACCGGGTATTGCAAACAATGACGGAAACTCTCCCTTTTCAATTGCAGACGATACAATGAAAAAATACCTGAGCCGCGATTAACAGAATCCGATAAAAAAAAGATTTTCCCGTTAAAAGGAACACCCCTGAAACCGGACCAGTAAAGTTCAGTTTCAGGGGTGAATTTTATTTAGGGTTTATTACAAACCCTAAAAACGGCGAAGTCAAGGCTTTAAGCGTATGCGTGCCTTGACTCGACGTATTTGTGTGTGTGTTTGTTATTCTTCAAACAAAGATTAGTACTTTGTTCTTGAAGAAATCTGGCCTTCTTTGTTGTTCTTAACTGTGTTTCCAGAGAAGCTCATTTTTGCAGTGTTGCCGTTAGCGTCAATACCGTATTTAAGGTTGTATGTAGCAGTACAGTTCTTTACAGTGTGAGAAACGCTCTTTTTAGAAGAACCGAGTTTGAATCCGTTTCCATCACCGTTCTTTGTTGTTTTGAGTGATGAGTTGATATAGCCGTTGTAAGAAGCTGTACAAGATTCCATAGTTACAGTATATGGCTGGCTGTAAAGGTCCCATCCGTCATCTGAGTTGTATTTAGCAACACAAGATTTGAATTTGATGTTCTTTCCGCCAGAGAGTTTTGCAGCAAAACCGTCAGCGTTTTCACCGCCGTTAGCTGAGTCATAGTTGTAGTATGATTCACAGCTTGTAACAGTTACGTCGTGAGCGCTGTTGTAAACCTGGAGTCCTGAGTCACCGTTTGAAGTGAATTTACAGTAAGAAACCTTGTTGTTACCGCCAGTTTGGAGAACCATACCGCAGTCTTTAGCTTTTGTTACTGTAAGTTTTTTGATGTCCCAGTAAGAACCGTTAACTTTAACACCCCATCCTGAGAAAGAAGAACAGTCAAGTGTTTTTCCGTTTCCATCGAATACGATGTACTTGCTTGAACTTCCGTTTCTGAGGAGCTGAAGCTGTTTTGTAAGTTTGATGTTAGCTGTCAGTTTGATGGTGTCTCCTGGATTTGCCTTACCTACAGCTGTGTAAAGCGCAGAAGCCGAATTTACAGAGTATGTTGCGCGGTCAGCAGCTCCGGCAACATCTTCCATTGATGAGATGCCTGCACAAGACATCATTGTTGCAGCTACAGCAGTAAGAGCCATAGCTTTGATCATTGTGGTTACTTTCATAATTAACCTCACTTTTTTTGTATAAACCATCGCCGATTGCTGAAAATGAATATAAACTTAAAATAGTCATAAAGAATTGTACAAAAGCGACATCGTTTTAATCAAAAGTGATTTTTTTAGTATATTTTGTAAAAACGTGGACGAAATTTAAGATTTTTCAAAAAAATCTTTAGGACAGTTTTAAGAAAAGGAAATTTTCTGGCAGAATTTGTAAAACTTTGATTATAAAATGTAAAAAATTGAAGGGAAAAATAAGAAAAATTATAACATTTGTAAAGAATTCAATGAATTTCCAAGGAATTCCATTGAATTTTACGAGTTTGAACTAAAAAGCAGTCGGAAAAATGTTATTCCGGCTGCTTTTTAGCACTTCGGGTATCAGAGTGATACCGGTTTACTATTTGTTAGAGATACCTGTAATGCGGTACCACTGATATTT
>DLYJ01000201.1 GCA_003447785.1 Treponema sp. | reverse complement strand
CATTTTATAGTTCATTTATAAGTTATTTAAACAGTTTTTTGATGTCTTTTTTGTAGAGCTCTGAAATGCGAAGGCGCAGGAGTTCCTGTTTTGTATTGATTTCCCGGCCGGGAGTAAAACTCTGGGAAAGCAACTTGAACCTGAATACCCGTTCACAGGTGCGGAAACCGGTTTTAGCGTTTACAAGATCATCAATTTCAGTGCGGAAAAGGGACTGAACTTCATTTGTTTCAAGAAGTTTTTCCCAGTTATCGTAAATGATATTGTTTTCTTCAGCATAAGAAATTACATTCATCTGGTCCGGAACAATCAGGGCTGCAACGTACTTCTGGTCCTGTCCGAGAATTACAGTGCGTTCAACATAAGGACTTGAATTAACTGCCTTTTCAATTACCTGAGGTTCAATATTTTCGCCGCCGAGAAGAACGATTGTGTCCTTGGCACGGCCGATAAGTTTAAGTTCATGATCGTAGCTTACCATACCAAGGTCGCCTGTATTCAAAAAGCCTTCCTTATCGATGATTGCTTCGGTTAAGTCCGGACGCTTGTAGTAGCCTTTCATTACCTGACGGCCCTTTACAAGAACAAGACCGCGCTTTCCTGGTTTGAGCGGTTTCCCGTCGATTACCTTGCCTTCTTTGTGGGCAACGACCTTTAATTCAAAACTAGGGAAAATCAAACCAACGTTATTTGAACGAGGTTTTTTAGAATTACAAACAGAAATTACCGGTGCAGTTTCTGTCATACCGTAACCTTCCAGAAGATTGAATCCGATTGCGCGGAAGAATGCTTCTGTATTTGGCTGGAGAGCACCGCCACCACTGATTGCTCCCCTAAGTTTACCGCCAAACTTAAGGCGAATCTGTTTGAATACCAGCTTTTCACAGATAAAATTAAGGGGGAACAAAAGAATAAAAGGCAATAAACCATACAGGCTGTCCAGGAAACGCGGATACCACTTAAAACGGCAGCGCAGCCCCATTACGTGTGATTTTGCACGGTAGTACATTTTTCCGATGGAAACAGAAAGATTGAATACCCACTGTTTCATGCCGCTCTGCTTTTTCATTTCGCGCAAAAGTCCCTGAGCAACTGATTCCCAGAGGCGTGGTACACCGTTCATAAATTGCGGCTGAACAAGAGCCATATCGTTCAGCATGATTGAAGCTATGGGCTTTGAATAGGCAAAACCGCCTTCAAGGGCAATTACCATGTAACAGAATGCCCGTTCAAAACTGTGCCATACCGGAAGAACTGTAAGCCAGATATCGCCTCTCTGCATGAGGCCGAGACAGTGATGGGAAACTTCACATTCGGCAATAAAGTTATCGTGAGTAAGCTGAACGCCTTTTGGAGTTCCTGTGGTACCTGAAGTAAAGATAATTGTTGCAACATCTGATGATTCAATTTCTTCCATTCCGTTTTCGATTTGAATCCAGTCTTCTTTTGAAACTGCAGCACCTTCACTTTCAAGGAAGTGATAGTTGATTACTTCAATTCCCATATCCTTAGCTTTTTTGATTGCCGCTTCATCACACATGTCAAAAAGAATTGCCTTTTCAAGAAGAGGGCATTCTTCGCGGCACTCAAGGACTTTTTCCAGCTGGCGTCCGTTTTCAAAGAAACTAACTTTACATTCGGTATAATTAAGAATGAATCTGATTTCGAGCCCCATGGAGTCACAGCCCCGGGGAACATCAATTGCACCGAGAGAAAGAAGTGCCAGGTCACTGATGAGCCATTCCCGGCGGTTATCACTCATCATTCCCACATTTTCGCCCTTTTTGATGCCAAGCTTTTTGAGCTGCCATGCAAGTTCAATTACATGCTGGTAAACCTGTGAATAACTGTAGCGGACAAAAACACCGCTCTTGTTTTTAACGGCCTGAAGGGTGAGATTTGGAATCAAAGAAACTTTGTTCTTAAACATCAGCGGAAGATTTTTTCCAAGCGACTTGTCAAATAATGGTGTACTCTTAATCATATAAATGACAATATCACAGTTTTTGTCATTTTGACAATAGGATATTACTGAATGTTGAACTTACAGGTCCCTTTCTCCGCGGCAAACAGCCAGGGTTTTCACTTTTTACCTTTCACATTGAGTTTTCAGTTTTGAACTAATCTGATATAATTCGATTCATGATTACTTATCTTGGAAAACTCGGGGAACTTACATTAAAAGGTTCCAACATTAAATCTTTTGAAAGACTTTTGACCAACAATGTCAAAACCTGTCTTCTTTCAGTAAATGCAAAAGTTAATCTGCACGCAGGAAGACTTTATATCGAATGTGAAGAAGATGCTCAGGAAGCCGTTGAATTTACACTTTCTCACCTTATCGGAATTACTGGCTGGGCAAAAGCAAATGTGTGCCCCAAAGATATAGATTCAATCAGGCAGGAAGTTTTAAAACTTGCAAAAAGTGCCAGGGAAAATGGCGCTAAAACCTTTAAAATTGCTGCAAAAAGAAGTGATAAGAGTTTTGAACTGGACTCATACGGAATTATGCGGGAAGCCGGAAGCCTTGTTTATGACGAAGGTCTTTTAGAGGTTGATGTTCATAATCCGGACGTTACAATCACGGTAGAAGTGCGGGAAAAGTGTTTTGTATACTCAGACGCAAACAAAGGCTGCAGGGGACTTCCAGTAGGTTCAAGCGGAAAAGGTCTTTTGCTTTTAAGCGGTGGCTTAGACAGCCCTGTTGCAGGATACCGTATGATGAGGCGCGGCATGACTGTTGAATGCGTTTACTTTCATTCCTACCCTTACACAAGCCAGGAAGCTCAGGAAAAGGTAGAAAAACTTGCAGAAATTATCAGTGGTTTCGGTTTACGCACTCACATCAACATCATTCCGTTTACGGAAGTTCAGATGCATATTAAAAAGTCCTCCCCGGAAAACTATTCAACTCTGATGCTGAGAATGTGCATGATGCGCGTTGCGTCCCTTCTTGCAAAAAGAATTGGCGCTGACTGCCTTATCACCGGAGAAAGCCTGGGTCAGGTTGCAAGCCAGACAATCCAGAACATGGCCGTTACCGAAAGCATGGCAGAACTTCCCCTACTGCGCCCTCTTGCAGGTCTTGATAAGGAAGAAATCATCGAAACAGCAAAAGAAATCGGAACTTACGAAACATCAATTCTGCCTTACGAGGACTGCTGCGTTCTGTTCAGTCCGAAACACCCAATTTTGCGGGCACCTCTGGAAGAGGCACAGGAAATCTATAAGAATATGAATATTGATGAACTGGTACAGAAAGCCTACGAGCAGAGGGTTTTAAAAAGATACGAAGCCGCCGGTTACATTGCCCAGCACTGGGGAACAAAAGAATGTACCGAACGGCTTGCTAAATCCAACGGGTTTACAGTGCCAAAAGAAGAACAGAATTAGTACTGCCAGCGTCCGCCAATGGAAATATAGTGGTTTACACGGTCCGTAAGGGCCGAAACCCATGCTTCTTTCTGGTTGCGCACTTCATTCTGGACATAGTCACTGTTTACAAGTTCTTTCCAGCTTGCGTATGGTTTTCCATTGCCATCAGTGTATGTTCCGTCCTTGTTGGCCTCCCATTTCAGGTTTCCGCCCTTATAAATATTTTTGTTTACGCCGGCATTTTTAACATATTCAAATGTGTAGCCCAGCTTGATTGTAAACGTACCCTTCTTAGTTTTTGGAAGCAAAATTTCAGAGTTCAATCCGGCCTGAATAATGCCCATTTTGTGTTCGCTTGTCATAAATCCAAGGCAGTCCCATGCCTGGTCTACATGAATTCCGCTGTTTTCGTCCTCCTCATCATTTGAGAACATCTGGTGCATGTATGCGGAACCATCAGTTGCGTACTGACCTGATTTGGCAAGAACATAGGTTCCTGCGTCTTCTGAGTTGAACGCTTCTGCAGAGTTTGCATGGCGGATATA
>DLYJ01000215.1 GCA_003447785.1 Treponema sp. | reverse complement strand
GCTGTAACAAAATTGCATGAACTCGGCTTCAAATTCGACCTTACACCTCCAGCACTTTTTGCAGGTGAAAAGATGGAAATTGCAGCCCTCGGTAATCAGTCTGACAGTGTTGAAGCACTTATCGTTCCACTGATTACAGAATGTGGTAAAATTGAAGTTAACGTCGCAGTTCGCGAGCGTATGTAGGATCAGGAGGAGATATTTATGAAAACTAAACAGGATTTCCCTTCAATTAACGAGCGTCCACCTGAGGGTGTTCGCGTTGATGGAACAAAAATCCGCGTACTTATCGTAGACGACTCAATCTTCGTTGCAAAACAGCTTGGTCAGATTCTGACAAGTGAAGGCTATGAAGTTGTAGCTACTGCTGTTGACGGTAAAGACGGTGTTGATAAATACAAGGAACTTTGTCCAAACGTTGACCTCGTTACTATGGATATCACAATGCCGCGCATGGATGGTATCACTGCTCTTGAACAGATTATGGCTTTTGATAAAAATGCAAAAGTAGTAATGGTAAGTGCTCTTGGTAAGGAAGAACTTGTTAAAAAGTCTCTTCTTCTTGGAGCTAAAAACTACATCGTTAAACCTCTTGACCGCAAGAAGGTTCTCGAACGCATTAGTGCAGCTGTAAAATAAGCAATAAGGCCGGTTTCTATAACCGGCCTTTTTTTATGCTCTTTGATTGACAGTTTTTTTTATTCTTAGCATAATCACCTTTATGGAAAACAAAAAAATTGCAGTCTTTGATTCAACATTAAGAGATGGTTCACAGGGTGAAGGTGTAAGCTATTCTGTTCAGGATAAGATTAATATTGCAAAAGCCCTGGACGAACTTGGCGTTACTTTTATTGAAGCCGGAAATCCTGGCAGTAACCCGAAAGACATGGAATTTTTTGTTGAAGCAAAAAAATTAGAACTTAAAAATTCAAATCTGGTTGCTTTTGGTTCAACACGGCGCAAGGACGTAACCTGCGATAAAGATTCAAATCTTAAAAGCCTTTTGTTTGCAGAAACAAAGTATGTTTGTATTTTCGGAAAAACATGGGACTTTCAGGTAACTGACATTCTCCACGCAACCCTGGAAGAAAACCTTGAAATGATTAAGGATACATGTGCCTTCCTTAAGTCTAACGGCCGCAACGTAATCTTTGACGCAGAACACTTTTTTACCGGTTATAAAGAAAATCCCGAATACGCATTAAAAGCCCTTGAAGCAGCAGTTGAAGGCGGAGCAGAGTGCCTCTGTCTTTGCGAAACCAAGGGTGGCGCAATGCCGTCTGAATGTAAGAACGCCGTTGCCGATGTGTGCAAAAAGTTTGGTCGTGTTTGTTCAATTGGTATTCATACGCACAATGACTGTGGACTTGCCGTTGCCAATTCACTTCTGGCTGTAGAAGCCGGCGCTACCCATGTTCAGGGAGTGCTGCTCGGCTTTGGCGAGCGCACGGGAAACGCAAATCTTTCCACAATTATCGCAGACTTACAGTTAAAACTTGGTTACACCTGTATTCCTGAAGAAAACATGAAACTGCTCACTCCAATCTGTAAACGTGTAGCAGAGATTACTAATATCGCCCTTAACCCGGGTATGCCTTATGTGGGCGGAAGTGCTTTTGCCCACAAGGCAGGAATGCACATTGACGCCGTTATCAAAAACCCGTATGCATATGAACACATCACTCCGGAAAGCGTTGGTAATGAACGCGTATTCCTTATGAGCGAAGTTGCCGGCAAGAGCATGATTGTGGAAAAAGTTCAGAAATTCGATAAATCTCTTACTAAATCAAGTCCGGTTGTTGCAGAAATCGTTAAGCGCGTTAAGGAACTTGAACACGACGGTTACCAGTTTGAAGGTGCCGATGCAAGTTTCGAAATTCTTGTCCGCAAGATGATGGGAAAATATCAGCCGTTCTTTAACCTTCATTACTATAAGACAAGCGGTGAGTTTCCCCGGGTTGCCGATGACCAGAGTGCCTTTGCCCAGATTAAGCTTGATGTAGACGGTAAGTCTGTAATTACAGCAGGCGAAGGTGACGGTCCTGTAAACGCAATCGACGTTGCACTGCGTAAAGCACTTGAACAGTTCTATCCCAGTGTGGCTGACTTCCATCTTACTGACTTTAAGGTACGTGTTCTTGATGGAAAGGGTGCGACTGCCAGCCGCGTACGTGTATTGATTGAATCCACAGATGGAACTACCAACTGGGCAACAATGGGCGTTTCAAGCGACATTGTAGAAGCCAGCTGGATTGCACTCGTAGATTCTTTTGAATATAAACTGATTAAAGATTTGGAAAAAAAGTTTAATAAAATAATATAGACCGCCGGGCGCAATGCCCGTGGTCTGTAAAGGCTTTAAGCGCCAAACACTTCGTAATAGGCGTCGATTTCTTTTTTAATTTCGTCAGTAATAATCTTTTTGTCTCCGTTTGTGTAGAGAGTGTCTATTACGTCCTGCATTGTAACGATTGCCCGGGCTGGAAAGCCGTATTTTTCCGTGATTACATCAAGTGCGGCCTTGTCGCTGTCCGGAGCCTTTTCCATGCGGTTAAGGCTTACAATTTCTCCCACAATTTTGATGCTTCCCGGTACAGATTCCTGGGCTTTGATTTTTGGATAGGTTTCTTCGATGGATTTACCGGAAGTAGTTACATCTTCGATAATTACAACGCGGTCTCCGTCTTTTATTGAATATCCAAGCAGGCTTCCTTTATCTGCTCCGTGATCCTTAGCTTCTTTTCTGTCAGAACAATATTTGATTTCTTTTCCGTAGAGTTCGTGGTAGGCGATTACACAGGCCGTGGCAAGAGGAATTCCCTTGTATGCAGGTCCAAAAAGAACATCAAAATCGTCGCCAAAGTTTTCGTGAATTGCCTGAGCGTAAAAGCGTCCGAGGCGCATCAGCTGGCTTCCGGTAACATAAGCGCCTGCATTCATGAAGAATGGTGATTTTCTACCGCTCTTTAGAGTAAAAGAACCAAACTTGAGAACCTGGCACTCAACCATAAAATTAATGAATTCTGTTTTGTAGTTTTCCATAAGTTGAATTATAGACAATTGAATGGCGGCGGACAAGTGAAAAAAAATTAACTTTTTTTACAAAACCTATTGACCTAGTAGGTTAAAGTCTTTTATTATTTCCTAGTAGTTCGGTAGGCAAAGCGTGTTCCATGGCCCGCTTTTCTGTTCCGCACACACTAAGGAGAAGATGATGGCAGAAAACTTATTATTTAAAGAACCGTCAGCAGAAGATTTTGTTGAATATGCAAAACAGACTGCTTCATGGATTAAGACTACTGAAAAAATCAGTCGTTTCGGAAAAACCTGGAATCAGAGTCCTGATTCAACAGAAAACTTTGATGACTATCCTATGCTCACACCAAAGTCACTTTATGGTGGTTCTGCAGGTGTCGGATTGTTTTATTTGAGATTGTACCAGAAAACAAAAATCCCTGAGTATCTTGAAGAAGCAAAGAACGCTGCAGAAGAAATCATTAAAACGGACGAAGGTGTTGAATTCTACAATAAAACAATCAACGGAAAGATTGATGATTCAAATAAACTTGTTCACGTAAAGAATATGCCGGGCTGGGCTGCTGGCTGGGGGAATGGACCTACAGGACGTGCCTACCTTGTTCTTAAACTTTATGAACTAACAGGCGATGAAAAATACAAAGCTTATGTTGCAAAAGTAGGTGATGACCTTATTGCAGCCGCTAAAAAAGGCGAAACCGGAATCTACTGGAGCGAACAGAATGATCTTTGCGGAGATGCTGGTTATATTTCATTCCTTGTCTCTGCAACAGAACTCACAGGGGATAAAAAATACGTAGACGCTGCAAAGCAGTTTGGTGATTTTATTCTTACAAAGGGTAAACCGGCTCCAAAGGGCGGAACTTATTACAACGTTGTTGATTTGACAATAATCGACTTCCCGAAGGATGTGTTCTGGGTAAACCTTGCTCACGGTACAAGCGGTGTCGGCTGGGCTCTGACAATTCTGTACAACGCGACAAAGGACAAAAGATTCCTTGATGCGGCAATTGATGCTGCACGATACATCGAAGGAATTGCAGTGGGAGATGATGAGGCAGCCCTGGTTCCTTACCTTGACAGCCTTGAACGGGGACCATCTACTGAATTCTATTATTTGAGTACATGTCACGGTCCTGCAGGAACAACTCTTCTGTTCCAGGGATTGTACAAAATTACAGGCGATAAGGAATGGCTCGACTGGACGCTTAAACTCAGCCGCGGAATTATCAAAGCCGGTGCTCCAGAAATCTTTAGCCGCGGATACTGGCAGAGTCAGTCATTGTGCTGCGGAACTCCAGGTCTCGTAGAACACTTTATTTCTGTTTACAAACTTACAAATAATAAAGAATTCCTGGAATATGCCCGTCGTGCGGCAAAAACTGTAATCGGTCAGTCTTTTGTGGAGGACGCTGACGGAAACATTTATAAACAGAAAAAACTTAGACGCTGGAGCGGCGCATGGTGGAGAACAATTCCTACAGATGTGCACAGCTACACAGGTTTATATATTGGAACTGCAGGCAACGCGTGGGCATTGCTTTCTCTTGCGGCAGTAGAAAAAAATGAAAAGCTGATTGATTTAATCGAATACAGCTATTTTGCTTAAGGCATTTAAGGGAGCAGAATAAAAATGGCAAAGATATACGATTCAATTACTGAACTTGTGGGCGAAACACCCCTTGTTCATCTTCATAGATATGAAGAAAAAGAAAATGTTCAGGCAAACATTCTTGCTAAATTTGAATATTTTAACCCGTCGGGAAGTGTAAAGGACAGGGCTGCCCTGAACATTATCGAAGAAGCAGAAAAACGCGGTGACATAAAGCCTGGAATGACTTTGATCGATTACACAAGCGGTAACACTGGTATCGGCGAAGCAACTTTTGCAAATGCAAAAGGATACAAATTTGTTGCTGTAATCCAGCCTCAGGTTTCTGTTGAACGCTCACAGATCCTCAAGGCACTGGGCGCAGAACTTTTACAGGTAACAGATGTTCCTGGCTTTGCAGAAATGCTCAAAACCGGTCTTTCCCTTGAAGGTCTGTACAAGGTAATGCACGACTTTGCAGAGTCAAACGGCTGGTACTATTTGAATCAGTGTGCGGATCCTGCAAACTCTGAAGCCCATATCAAAGGCACCGGTCCTGAAATCTGGGAAGCAACGGGCGGAAAGGTAGACTACGTTGTTCAGCTGGTTGGCACCGGCGGAACTTTGAGCGGACTTGCAAAATTTTTCAGGGAAAAAAATCCGGATGTAAAAATCATCGGAGCACAGCCGGCTGACATTTCCCTTAAAAATCCGAACTTTCCGGACAGAAACACAATTGACGGAGTCCTCAAGTTTGATGGAGTTCCAGATGACAAGGTTCCTCAGCTCTTTAAGATTTTTAACACAAAGTATGATGAGTGTTTTAATGTCGTTGCAGAAGACGCTTATGAGACAGGCCGCAAACTTGTAAAGGAAGAAGGCTTTTTTGTGGGACAGTCTGCCGGAGCTGCCTTGTGGACAGCAACTCAGATTGCAAAGCGCCCTGAAGCAAAGGGTAAAAATATCGTGGTAATTCTTGCGGACAATGCCTTTAAGTATTTGTCTACAAATATGTACCGCTAAAAACTTCGGATGGGAGGTGTGGGGATGAAACAGCATCTGTCAAGATTTGCTGCACTTTCAGGCAGCGTGCTTGCCCTGCTGGTGCAGGTTTTCTTAAAAAATCACCGCCGTCATCCGGAGCCTTCGCTGCCGTATTTTACATACTTTCTTCTGATTGCGGCGGCCGTGGTTTTAGCGGTGACTGTGATTTCATTTTTTAACCGTAAGGTGAGGACTGTTCTCGAAAAGAGCGGCATCCTTATCGGGGCTCTTTTTGCTCTCCTTGCCTTATTCAATATTTTGACGGGAAAGACTGCATTGCTTCCGGTACTTTTGTTTCCGAGCTTTGACAATATCTTTTCTGTCTTTGTTGAATCAAAAGCCCTTATGTTCAGGTGTATCGTTCATTCGTTCAGATTGCTTGGACTGGGACTTTTGTGGGGAATTTCAATTGGTTTTGTTACAGGTCTTGGAATCGGCTACTCGCGAAGGGTGAGTTTCTGGCTTGAACCTGTAATAAAGGTTATCGGACCTGTTCCTGCAACGGCATGGATTCCCTTTGCGCTGGTTGTCTTTCCGACGACCTTTGGTGCAAGTGTGTTTGTAGTTGCCCTTGCGGTATGGTTCCCGGTTGTGCTTTTGACGAGTTCCGGAATTCAAAATATACCGAATGCGTATTTTGAAGTCGGAAAAACTCTTGGAGCAAAACCATTTTACCAGCTGTTCAGGATTGCAATTCCTGCGGCCCTGCCAAACATCTTCCAGGGAATTTTCTTTGGAATCTGTTCTGCCTTTATCGCACTGATGACGGGAGAAATGTTTGGCGCCAAAGCCGGCATCGGCTGGTTTATCAACATGGAAAAAGAACTTGCTGAGTTTAAGGGCGTTTATGCGGGTCTTATACTGATTGCAATCTTCTGTAATGTTGTGCTGGCGGTTTTGTTCAGAGTGCGTGGAAGGCTTTTGAGATGGCAGAAAGGGCTTATTAAATATTAAGATCTGAATTCAATTGTTTAAGGGGATGTTTATGATTGGAGAAATTAAAATTAATGATGTAGTCAAAATTTTCGGTGACAGGGATGAAGAAAAAGTTACTGCCCTTAACGGCGTTTCTTTTACAGTTCCGGCCGGAAGCTTTGTTTCGCTGATCGGGCCGTCAGGCTGCGGAAAAACAACCCTTTTGCGATGTATTGCAGGTCTTGAAAAAGTAAGTTCGGGCTCAATCGAAGTAGACGGTCAGGTTGTGACTGAGCCTGGAGATGACAGGGGATTTGCATTCCAGCAGGCAAATCTTTTTCCGTGGCTCACAATCCGCGACAATATTTCTTTTGGGCTTAAGGCACGTAAGATTTATAAGGACAAAAAGGATTCGGTGGATGAATTTATTGAACTTACCGGGCTCAAGGGGTTTGAAAACGCCTATCCTCA
>DLYJ01000086.1 GCA_003447785.1 Treponema sp. | reverse complement strand
TCCTGCAATTCAACTTTTTTTGCATAAGTGGGAACTACAACCTTGTCTTCAAAATAAAAAAGTCCAAAACTCAATAATACGGAAATTACAAGAAGAGGTGCCGTAAACTTAATGAGGGGAACTCCCGAAGCAAAAATCGCAATAAGTTCATTATTTGCGTAAAAGTCAGAAAGCGTGTAAGAAACTGCAAAAAGAATTCCAAGGGGGGCTGCGTACCACATCGTTTTTGGAATGTACAGGACCATGATTTTAAAAACCGTGCCTGCCGGAACAGCATTTGAAATAAAATTCCAGAGGTTCATGAAAAGGTCTACAAGAACCAGTACAAAGGCAAAAAAGAATACAGAGCCGATTAAAAGAGGAACAAATTTTCTGACAAGATATTTAACAAGCGTCATTTTTTTAAAAGCCCCGCGTAAAAGCATGTCCCGACAATAAAAATCGTAATGTTCGGGGCCCACATCATCCAGAAACCTGAATAACCACCGCGGTTACCAAAAATCTGTCCAAGAATCATCATTGTCCAGTACAAAACACTGATAACAATTCCAATAATCAAACCGATGGTCTGACCGTTGTGCTTTCCGAACATAAGAGCAAGAGGAAGCGCAAGGAAGGCAAAAAAGATTGAACCAAACGGCAGGGAGAACTTTTTATTGTATTCAAGTTTATATGAATTGAGCTGTTTTTTAGAGTGACCTTCCATTTTTTCAAAAGCCTTGATTCGCTTGTAAAGGTCATAGCTTGTCATTTCCCGGGGGCTTACACGATTTGAAGTTGAACTGATTGAAGATTCAAAAACATTCAGAAGCATGGAGTCAGAAGTCAGAACATCGTATTTGTCGCGGCGGGCCTTGTCAAAAAGAAGGACAGTGGCGTTATTCATCTGAATTGCCATAAGAACGCCGGGCTCACTGGCCTTTTTTACGACAGAGGCGTCTGCAACGATAATACGCTGCTGTTCGTCAGTGCCCGTATCAAAGAAAAGCAGATCGCTTACGTTTTCGTCCTTAACCTGGCCGATTACAAGAGTTTTATCCACGGCCTTTTTTACGGAATTCGGTTCAAGTTCAACTGCAGGATTTGACTGAAGGATTGAACGGTAAAGCTCATTGTATTTAATGGTTCCCACCGGAAGCATATAGTCGTTTACAAAAAATGAAACGCAGGAAATTGCAAGTCCCAGGGAAACAACAGGAATCAAAATTGTTTTATATCCCTGCCCTGACGCCCGGAGAATAAGGATTTCGTTTTCACTTACAAGGCGGCCGAGACACATCAAAAAGCCTACGAGGGTGGCAAAAGGAGCCGACTGGGCAATAATAGACGGCAGGGCGTAAGTCATAAGGCGCATTACGTCCCAGAGAGGAACCTTTTTTTCAAGGATTTTCTGGATAATCAGAAGAATCTGGTTTACAAAGAAAATAAAAAAGAAGAACAGGAATGCTACAAAGAAATACAAAAAAAGTTCTTTTAGAAGGTAGCGGTACAAAACGTGGCGGTTGAGTCCGGATTTTTCCTGCATCGCAGTTGATAAGTACTCGCCCTGTTTTTTGTAGCCCAGTTTGAACATCAAAAGGGATAAAAGTTCAAAAATTTTATTTAAGAGGTTAAAGTCCTTAAAAAAAGGTTTTATTTTTGAATTAATGAATTCCCGTACAGCCCTGGAAGCCCTGCTTTTATGAACCAGACGATAGTAATAATAACCTAAGGCTTCGATATGGCGTACAGATTTCTGTACTTTTGAATCGTTATATTTTGAAGAGAATTTAGATCTGATTTTTTTATAAAATTCATCAACTTTCCTGTTGAATTCGATGATTTTATCAGACAAATGGAACATATAAAAAACTATTTTCCTGTGCTTCCAAATCCACCGGCGCCGCGTTCAGTTTCGTCAAGTTTATCAACAACCTGGAATGAACCTAAAGTTACCGGCGCAACAACGATTTGTGCAATTCTCTCACCGTTTTTTATAGTAAAGTCTTCGCTACCGAGATTGATAAGAATAACTTTTACTTCGCCGCGGTAATCGCTATCTATGGTTCCCGGAGTGTTTAAAACAGTAACCCCGTTTTTAGCAGCGAGCCCTGAGCGCGGTCTTACCTGAATTTCATAACCGGCAGGGATTTCAAAAAACAGCCCCGTGGGAATCATGGCACGCTCACCTTTTTTGAGCACAACATCACTTTCCAGAAGAGCGCAGATGTCAGCACCAGCAGCTCCTGCAGTCTTATATTGCGGAATAACAGCGCCTTTTGCAGCAACACATTTGATATCAATTTTGTTCATGATTTTATTATACATAAAAAACGGAGAAATAGAAACAGGAATATTTTGCAGGAGACGAATTTATAAAGACACAGATGAACACAGATACGTGGGGATGAGACACGGATACGTGTGAATGAGGCGCGGATATTTATTTTTCAGCCGGCTCTGCGAGTAGATTCTCTTTTATGGAAAGAATCTGTTCAAGGGGGAGATTTACAGCCTGTGCAATCTGTTCTGGAGTAAGTAAGTTCATTTTGAGGAGGTTTTCGGCAATTTCAATTGCCTTTTCTAACGAACCTTCGTCTCTTGCGTAAGTCTGCATTCTTTCCCATGTCATATACTGCTGCCTCCATCGGGTATTATGTTTTGCATCCTCAACATAATTTCCCAAATCTGAAGTAAAACCATTTGAACTTTTATTAGAAAGTAAAAATTCAAAAAATTCCTGCATCTCTTTATTACCTGTAATTTTAACACAATTTTCTGCTATAAAAAAGTGTTTAAAGGCACGATCATTCAGTCTGATTGAATTATCCTCAAGACACAGATTCCTCTCCGCGCATTTCTATTTTGTCGATTTTAATGCCAAGTAAAAGTTCAATCAAATGCTTGCATGCGTCCGGGTGATGACGCATTACTATGTAAAAAATATAATTATTCGCCAGTGTAAGATTTTCCCAGCGCTCGTCATAGGTTATATTAAATTCGGACATTTTTTTCCCACAATAATATTGAATTAACGGATTGCGTTAGCTTTTACGTACACTATATATATTGTTTTGATTTTTAAAAACCGACAAAAAACAGGGATAATTTTCTGTTATTTTAGAATAAATATAGCAGTTTTTTCGACACAGATGGAATAAATGAGACACAGATGAACACAGATACGTGAGGATGGGACACAGATAAAAAAACAGGCTCAGTTTTACCTGAGCCTGTGAAAGTTTATTCTTGTTTTACTAACTTACCGTCATCGGAAATTGTCCAGGTAATCTGATTACCATCGCCATCAGTCTGAGGTGTTACGGCAAATTTTGGAGCAGCATTATTCAGTAATACGGTATCATCTGCTTCAAGAACCGGTAAACCTTCTGAATAACTTTGCGGTGTAATTGTCGCCTTTATTGGATTGTAATCATCACCAGCAAGGGCACCTGTAATAAGAATCCGAGCCTGAGAAGTATAAGTATCATTATAATACGGATGAGTATAACTGTTATACCCCAGATATACATCGTTTGTAGTAGCAACAAGTGCACAATTTGACATCATAAAGGTTCCGGAATATGAATTATACCCTACATCTCTGCTGACATATGCTTCAACCTGAACACCATGTTCTGTGTTATCAGAGATAGTTCCGCCCCTCATGTCAAAAATACCACTATAAGTACTGTCATTAGTAGCACATGCAACATAAACACCAATACCGTTATTAGAAATTGAACCATCTTCCATAATAAATGTGGCAGTGGAAGAGTCTGTTTTTGCCACATGTACGCCACCTGTATTATTGTTAATTGAACCGTCGTTCATGGTAAAGGTACCGCCTGCTATGTATATTGAACCGTATCCGTTTGAACCTTTTGTACAGTAACTGATTGAACTTGAATCATTCATTTCAAATTCTCCGCCGGACATATATACGGCACCACCATCAGCAGAAGCAGAACAGGCTTTACCCTCACCGCCAATGGAAGCATAATCGTTCATAACCACACTGCCCGAAGCAAGATGTATTGCACCGCCCCTGCTACCAGCAGAACAAGAATGAATAGAAGATGTACCATTCATTATCAGTTTTCCGTCATACCCAATTAAAACGCCACCTGAGCCGTTGGTGTCAGAGCTGCCGCTATATCTAGGAGCAAAGCCGTAAATTGCTGAATCACCATTCATAGTAAGTGTTGCACCGTAAATATAAACACCCGCTTTTCCAGCAGTAGTATTTACGCCATCAGAGCCGTCAGAGCCATAAATCTTTGTGCCGTTACCAAGAATAACATTCGCGCCGTATCCGACATAAAGCGCAAGCGCACCATTTTTAATATTTACAAAAGAATTAGCTTTCAAAACAAAGTTATTGAGTGTAACAGGTTTGACAGTTTCAACAACAAGTGGTGTAGAGCCATATGATTTATTTACTATACCAGATTCAACTGTAGCAGCACCTTCAAAAGTAAGAGTTTTAAATGTGATACTTTCATCAAGAGTTATGGTACTGTTTTCTGTGCTCATTCCAGTTACATGTATAGTGTAATCAAGTTCTACGCCAAAATCCTTAATTTTTGCAACTGCAGCACTTACCGTCTTTAGCGGAGCGGTAGTGGTTCCTTCATTATCATCTGAGCCGGATGAGGTATTTACATATAAATCTTCAAGCGGCTGTACCCATTTTGCGTAGAGGGTAAGGCCCTCTTCATAAATAAGAGTAACTTTATCTTTAAGCGTTTCACCTTCATCATCAGATGTAAACCAGCCGGCAAAAGTCCAGCCAGTATTTTCATTAAGGTCAATATTAAGTGTTGAAGGATCCGAGCCATAAAGTACAGTCTTATTAAAAGTCTGACCTGTCTGTGAACTTACTAAAGTTACAGTAATGTTTTTATTTATACGGCCGTATTTATCTATAAAATATGTAGAAGAATCCTCTTCTTTCGGTGTAACCTTAAATTTGTCACAGTAATCAGCAACACTAACACCATCAATAGCAAAAACATACTTTGTAATACATACTTCATGACTATCATAATCATCGAAATAAGGATAATGGGATTCATATGCAGGTGTAATCGTAACAGAAGCTTTATCTCCTAAATCCTCAGAAATTGAAATTGCACCATAAGGTTCCTCAGAATCCCTGTAATACTCGTTATTTTCCACATACAGATCATCTATCACCGGAGTGCCGGCAAGATAAATCTGTGAGTTGTATGCCACATAAACACCGTAACTCGGATCATCCTCGCCGTCCTCACCTTTTGTAATCTTTATATCTTTTATTGTTACAGGAAGGCTTGCAGAAATACTCAGGGCATCGCTTCCCGGATTATTAGTATCTGCAATTATTTTGTCTGAAGGATTTCCTTCGCTGTCCAGAGCGTTTGCACCGCAGATTGTAAGTGAAGCGGCATGGTCTTCTGAAATATCTTCTATTTTCTGTGGGCCTGTAAGAATTCCATCAATCTTGATTGTCCAGTTTGCGTCCGGATTAGGATTTTCTATGATTTTAGCAACAGCGGCGGCAATTGAATCAAGTGAACCGGTGTTTGTTTCGGAGCCTTTAGGAGAAACATAAAGAACATTTTTTTCTTCAGTTTCTTCGGTAAAGCATGCCCAGAATGTAAGGTTTCCTGTTGTTCCCAGCGGAAGCTCCTGAACAGGATCCCCCGAAAAATCAGCATTATCGTACCAGCCGGCAAATTCATAACCGTCTTTTATCATCTGAGGCAGTTTAATTCCTTCGCTTTTTCTTGAATAATTGAGAACCTTAACACCCTCTGCAAGATCTCCGCCATTGTCGTTATAGGTAATTGAATAAACTTCATTTAATGTAAGTGAAAGTTCGGCAGTTGTAGTAATTCCCCTGTCAACACGGACAAAGTTTCTGCTTGTGTTTAACGGCACAGAATCACTTGTGTTTAGAGGATCTTCGACGACAGTCCGCTTGTCATAAACTTCAAACAAAAGATAATAAGTACCTGCGTCAAGGCTGCTTTCTGTATCAGAAACAGAACGGGAGTAAACTACATAGAAAGTTGTATCGGTTGTATCGGTTGAACACGCAATGACTGCTGAAGTGTCGTCTGCTGTGTTTTCAAAAGTTTTAGTTTCGATTTCTTCCTTATCCTGAGTCATCAAAACAGCATTAACTTTATAATCAGAAGCCTCTGTTGAACTTCCTGTAAACTTAAAGGTAATTTCCATGCCGCCCTGATTCTGTTCTGACTTAAGTGTAAAAGTAAGCGTATTAACAGAACCTTCAGTAATTTCCTGTTCGAGAGTTCCCTTAAAAGGAATACCGTTTAAATCTGCCGTTAAAGTAAAAGTCCAGTTTCCGGCCCCGCTTACAGGAATGTTTTTTCCGTTAATAATATCGTAAGCCGAAGCAGATGCAAGCTGAGTTTCAGCGCCAGTGTCAGAAGAAAGTTTTCCTGAAAGTACCAGGTTTGTTAAGTTTGAAACTGCATAATCACTTGCCTTAGGAGCAATACTTCGCGCTTCAGGAGAAAGTGCCGCACTTAAACAAAGATAAGTTTTTCCGTCTTTGCTCGGGTAATTTTTATCCTGCACTGTTCTGGAAAAATCGTCCGAACAGGAACATATTAAAAGCAGGGAAACAGCCGCTGCAAAAAGTTTTATTCTGTTTACAAAAATATTTTTCATAAGTATTCTCCCCTCTCCTAGTTTGCCTTTACCGTAATATGATATTCAATTGAATAAGAGGTTCCGGCAGAGTCAGTGGCTTCTACTGCAATGTCATAAACACCGACAGCCCACTCAGATGTGACCACGCCGAATTTTGAAGTGTCCGCCGTTGTAGGGAATTCCTGCATTTCTCCGTCCAGATACCAGGTGTATGAGGTGCCCTCTTTTAGAGTTTTGCCTGAAGGAAGGCTTGCTGTAAACACGAGATATGTGCCTGGTGTAACAGAAGTTGATCCATCTATTGCTGTTCCGCTGGAACTTGGATCATCATCATAAGTTGCTTTATCCTCATAAGAACAGGCAGAAACTGTCATATCAGAATAAGACCCCGGTTCAATTGTAATCGTAACCAGAGGATTTTTTGCAGTAAGTTTTCCGTTTGCGTCTATGCACCACTGTCTAGCTGTGATGAGCTCGTCATTTACTTCGTCTGCTACAGCGAATTTTGTGCATTCAACACTTAAATCAACACCTTCTGCACCGGTGGCTGCCCGAACCACCTGTATATCTGAAATATATTTATTGAATGTAAGTCTTGTTTTAAAGTTTTCGTGCAGGGCAGAAGCAATCACTATTTTTGAATAGAAAGCAGTTGTGCCTGCATAAAGACTGATATCATTGTCAAAACCGTTTACTTCATTTCCGGCTAAAGGAATTAAAATATCTGAACCCAGCGTAAGAGTCTTATCTGTATTCGAGTCCATGTATACGGCACCACCGGCAAGTTCTGCCCTGTTATTTTCAATAGTGCCGCCGTACAGAATCAGTTCCTTTGCAAGTATCGCACCGCCGTAACATGCTGCCGCATTGTAAGCAACTGTTCCTGAAGACATCTGCACTGTACCAAAACTTGGTATCGTTGTACTGCAGATACCACCGCCGCCATCTTGAGATTGCCCCTCATAACATGCAAAATTATTATAAATTCCGCCACGAAGTTCTGCTTCGGCAGGGCTTACGCCGTCATCACCCGGTTTATAACCGATATAAAGATAACCGCGTCTGTCAGTTGAATAATCATTATAAATTCCGCCGCCCTGACCGGCTATATTGCCGCATGAAGTATCTGTTGCAAAAGTTTCTGCGTTTTTGTTTCCGATTACGGCGTCCCCATACATAAACATTAGTCCGCCGTTAAACACACCGCCGCCCTGACCGTCAGTGGAATTCACTGTTATTCCGGCAGTTGTTAGAGTTATAGCCTGATTTTCGTTGATAACACCACCGCTCATAACAAAAACACTGTTCAGGTAATCATTGCAGACGCCACCACCATTCTTAATGCCTAAAGAATCTGAAGCGCGGTTTTTTATGATGGAACCGCCGCTCATTTCTACGCGGCCGGCATCTCCATTGTAAATTCCCCCTCCGTAAGAGGAAACTCCGTTATATTTTAATGTACCGCTGTCAAAATAAGTAGATGATTTTATTGAATTATAAACAGCCCCTCCAGAAGCGGCTCCGCTATAATAAATACCGCCTGTCCATGGAGTTTTTTCAGGATTTCCATCTGAATTCATTTTATAACCGAGATAGAGTTCTGAAACTATTGAAGTTTTTGCTACTGTCTGGGCAGTATCCCCGTTATAAATACCGCCGCCGTATGAGCTTGCCAGGTTTGCACATTCACTTGCACTTAAATTCTGAGTTGAGCTGTTATTAGCATAAATTGAAGCATTAACATCACCGATAACGGCAGTACCGTAAACAAAAAGTTTTCCCTGATTAAATACTGCCCCGCCTCTTGTTGCCCGGTTTTTTGTGATTAAAACACCGTCTCCAAGAGAAACACAGGCATTTGAAGAAATATTTATACCGCCGCCATTCTCCGTTTTTCCGCCGGTCAGCTTAAGATTAGTAACAGTCACAGGCACTGAAGAGCTTACTTTAAGCACAGAACTTGTATAACTGCCGTTATAAGCTCCCGTAGAGCCTCTGTTAATCACATCCTGCGGTTCTCCTGTTGCTTCATCAACACCGTTCAAACCGGTAAGCAAAATAGAATGAGCCTTATCAGATGTTATCTCGGACGGAATTTCAACTGTTGAATCTGTTTCAAGTTGTCCGCTTACAGAAATAGTCCAATCAATATATCCACTGCCATTTAAAACAATCTCTTTAAGGGCTTTTGTTACAGTTTTAAAAGGCATGTCTTCACTTCCGTCAGCTGCAACTTCTGTCATTATGCCGTCTTCACCTTCAACATCGTAAGTTCCGTCCCTTCCTTCTGAAGAAACGTAAATTGTCTTTTGGATAAACTGATTTACAGGTTCAACAGGTTCAACAGGTTCAACAGGTTCTACCGGGTCAACCGGTTCATCAGGATCAGGGTCAACCGGTTCAACTGGTTCAATAGGTTCAACCGGCGAACAGTCATACAATTCAAGTTCTACATCATTATTTCCTGGAACAGTCGTGATTATTTTTTTACCGGTAAATCTATCTGTAATCTGTTCCTTTCCTTCATTTTCATAACGTTCAAAAACAAGGGCTTCGATTTCAACTACAATACCAACCGGAACATCTTTAAAAACTATAGATTTACCTTCGGTAAAAGGAACAGTCTGTTCAGCCTTAAAACCTTTTGAAAGGGCGATTTTTATAAACATTAAGTTTTCAGGAACGTCAGAAGATTCCTTTCCTGGTTCAACCGGGTCACTATAACTAAAATTACCGGAAATACTTTCCTTTACACTTCTGACCATTTCCCTAGTAACGGTAAAAGTAAGTTCCCCCTTTTCAACAGGTTCAAACAAAGAACAACACATTGCGCTCAGGCTGAAAAAAACAGCACAACACAAAACAAGAGCATTTGTAAGACGCTTAGAGAATGAATGAATCATAATAAACTCCCCTGAAAAATAACCAAAAATTATCTTTAATATCTCTAATAATATAACACGAATGATATAAATAAACCATATCTGAGCGCTAATGTATTAAAAAAAACATAAAAAAAAACCGGTCCCCTGTGCGAGGACCGGTCTTATATCACCCATACGGGAGATTATTTTTTCTGCTGTTCTTCCAAAGCGTCGATGTAGCTCAGGTTCAAGCGTCCCATCTTGTCAACTTCGAGGAGTTTTACAGGAATCTGCTGTCCTTCAGAAAGAACGTCTGTTACCTTTTCTACTCTTGCCCGTGACAATTTGGAAATGTGGCAAAGACCTTCTTTTCCAGGGAGGATTTCTACAAAGGCACCAAAGTCCATAATGCGCTTTACTGTACCATTGTAAATTGTTCCTACTTCAGGATCTTCACAGATGCCTTTTACAGCCATCTTAGCTTCTTCTGCAGATTTACCTGTTTTACCGTAAATCTGAACAGTTCCGTCGTCTTCTGTGTTGATTGTAACATTGTACTGGGCGCAGAGAGCCTTAATGTTCTTTCCGCCTGGTCCAATCAAAGCACCGATTTTGTCCGGACTGATTTTGAGTGTAAGAATTTTTGGAGCAAAAGGACTGATTGGCTGCGGTTTGTCAATACATTTTTCCATGATTGAAAGAATGTGGAGACGACCGGCTTTAGCCTGAGCAAGTGCTTCCTTCATAATCTGAGTTGTAACACCTGCAATCTTGATGTCCATCTGGAATCCGGTAATACCGTCTTTTGTTCCGGCTACCTTAAAGTCCATATCACCGAGGTGATCTTCTTCTCCAAGGATATCAGAAAGAATCTTATAACGTCCGTAAGGATTGTCTCCTTCAGGTTCTGTAATAAGTCCCATTGCGATTCCGGCAACCATCTTTTTCATTGGAACGCCGGCTGCAAGCA
>DLYJ01000177.1 GCA_003447785.1 Treponema sp. | reverse complement strand
GCTTTCTGAACTACACCGGCCGCAAGAGATTCAATTTGAATCAGATGATCGATTACCTTTGATTCGCCGTCAGTCATAAACACCTCCCAGAAAAGTCATTATACATCTTCTTCAGACTGTACAAGTAAATTATAAACATCGCGCTTTGTTTTGCAAGACAAAAAGGCGTCTACAATCCCATCTTTCTGCAAAATTAAAGCCAGTGATTTTAGAATCTGGACGTGCCGTTCAGTCTGATTTTCTCCGGCAAGCATCATAAAGACAAGATGAACGGGAGCTTTGTCCAGAGAGTCATAATCGATACCGCGGTGACTTATTCCGATAACACCGACGGTACCTTTTACAGACTTAACCTGAGCGTGGGGAATTGCGACAGAATGCATGATTCCAGTTGTCATTTTGGACTCACGCTCATTTAAAGCAAAAACGGCTTCGGCACGGTCTAATTCCGGATGAACGGAATGAGCGGCTTCCACCATTTCTTCAAAGAGTTCGTCTTTCTCAGAACTTTCAAGTTCAACAATAATTGCTTCTTCTAAAAATACCTGATCAAGAACCATATATGAATTTAATTATTCAGCTTTTGTTTCTGCGTTTTCTTTCCACCAGTCAGAAGACTTAGCTTCTTCTTTGGCTTCTTCTGCAGTTTCTTCAACAACTTTACCCTGTTTCTGAGCAGCGTTAAGAACTTCTGCTTCTGAAACAGCATTTTTTGAAGGAAGAACTTTTGCAAGACAAAGAGTTACAACAAAGAAAAGAATCGCTAATACTACAGTAGCCTTAGTAAGTACAGATGCCTGGTGTGAACCGAATGCAGCAGAGTTACCGCCGCTCAAAAGACCACCCATACCGCTGTTGTCTTCATCCTGAACGAGAACAAGGAGTACGAGAAGTACACAGATAATTACAAATGCTACCAAAAGAACAACTTTCATTTTATATTCTCCAGAAAGGCGCCAAAAATGCGACCTTAGAAATTATTTATAGTTCTAGTATTTTACAGGAAAAAGGCCTCAAAGGTCAATCAGCCGTTACAGATTGGGACAAAGGTTTCGGCCTTTAATGAAGCGCCGCCAATCAAACCGCCGTCAACATCAGGCTGGGCCAAAAGCTCCTTATAGTTTTTGACGTTCATAGAACCGCCGTATTGAATTATTATTTTGTCCGCAGCATCCTGGTCATACATTTTTGCAATAACCTTACGGGCATAGGAATGAATCTGCTGGGCGTCGTCAGGAGTTGCAGTCTTACCTGTACCGATAGCCCAGACCGGTTCGTAGGCGATTGTTACGCGTTCAAGCTGTTCCTTTGGAACACCCATCAGCGCAGAATTCAACTGACGTTCGCAGACTTTTTCTGCCCGTCCTACTTCCCGCTGGGCAAGAAGTTCACCAATACAGATAATTACATCAAGTCCCGCAGCAAGGGCGCGGAGGACCTTCATATTGATCAATTCGTCACATTCACCAAATTCATAACGACGCTCTGAGTGGCCGAGAATTACAGTCTGAACACCAAGGTCTTTAAGCATGGAAGCAGACACTTCGCCTGTGTGGGCGCCGTTGTCAGTTGCGGCCATATTCTGAGCACCAAGAATAATATTTGAACCTTTAACCACCTGTGCCACAGCATCAAGATAAACAAAAGGCGGAGCAACCATAACCTTGTTTTTGCAGCCTTTCAAATCCCTCACAAGCTGTTCCACAAGGGCAACAGCGCTCTGTTTATCCATGTTCATTTTCCAGTTGCCGGCAACATAAGTAGTGCGCATAAAATCCTCCAATTCAAAGCAACATTTATGCAGAATAGTATTGTTATAATTTTATCGTTATTTTAGTCCGATGTCAAAAAAAACAAAAAACCTCCCCGCTGGTCTGCACGAGGAGGCTTAGGGTCAGTTTCCGGGGAAACTTATTTTGTTGCGAGGATCGGTCGCAATCCGCTTCGCTTCTTGCTTACCGAGTTTTCGCATAGCGAAAACTCGCACGCAATATCAGCTACTTTGTAGCTAATATTGCTATACCAGGAAGTGTTTTGCCTTCGAGGAATTCCAGGGATGCGCCGCCACCTGTTGATACGTGGCTCATTTTGTCTGCCAGGTTGAATTTGTTTACGGCTGCTACTGAGTCACCGCCGCCTACTACAGTCATTGCTCCTCGGCCTGTTGCGTCTGCTACGAGCTGTGCAACAGCTGCAGTTCCCTTTGCAAATGCGTCAAATTCAAATACTCCCACAGGTCCGTTCCATACAACTGATTTTGCTGTAGAAAGAACTTCCTTGTAGAGTTCGATTGTTTTTGGGCCAACATCCATTGCCATAAGATCATCAGGAATATCTGTTCCGTTGATTGCTACCGGAGCGGCATCTGCGCTGAATTCTGCGGCACCTACGTGGTCAACCGGGAGGACGATTTTTACGTTCTTTTCTTTTGCATCAGCGAGAAGTTTTTTTGCTGTATCGATAAAGTCATCTTCAACAAGTGATTTACCAACTTTGTAGCCCTG
>DLYJ01000242.1 GCA_003447785.1 Treponema sp. | reverse complement strand
ACGTCATCATGAAGCCTTGTATCTGCGTTCCATGACAAAACAAGATCTACAATATCCTTGATAAAGTCATCAGGATCCTTTGAAGCACTCTTTTTGATTGTATCCTTGTAAAGTTCGGTATCGCCAAGTTCAACCTTGTCTGCGTTCATTACTTCTGATACACCGTCTGAGGCCATCATGATAAGGTCGCCTGAGAAAAGTCTCTGTTCGGAAACTTCGATGTCATCGATAGGAATGATTCCGACGATTGAACAGTTGGAACCCAGTGATTTGATACGGTAACCTTCCGGAGAGCGGGTTACAATAATCGGGTCCGACATTGAAGCGTTAATATATCGAATTGTCATTTTCTGAGTATCGATGATTCCCATGAACAGTACAGTGTACTTGTCCTGAAGGTGCATTCCCTTGATTGCCTTATCAACTGCCTGGATAATGCCGGGAAGATCTTCCTTGTTTTCCTTGATTTTTACCGTATTCATTACCAAACCCATGACAAGGGCTGCGGCAAGACCTTTACCGGAAACGTCTCCAAGCATTACAAGGGTTTTATGTTCATCAATGGGAAGAACTGAATAATAGTCACCCGATACATTGATAAGCGGTCTGAAGTATGCGCCGAGCTTTAAGCGTTCCGGCTCAGGCATTTTCTGCGGAAGGAAGGAACGCTGTGTCTGGGCAAGCTGTTCCCATTCCTTTGAAAGTTCGGAAATATCTGAAAGGCCGCGGATTGTCTGTGCACGAATCTGGAAGCGGCTGAATTCCTCAAAGAGTTTTGGATAGGTTTCAAGGTCAAACTGTCTTGTATAACGGCAGAAAACATAAAGATGGTGTCCGTCACAGGAAAGAAAGAATCCTCGCGCGTCACGAACCTTTGAAACGATACCTAAGTTTTCGCCAAGATAGTAAACGCCCTGTCCCCAGTCGAGAGGAAAGTTGTGTGCAAGTTTGTCCATGATATCCGGGCTACTGGAAAGGCGGTTAGGACTGTTGTACAGAACATAGTTGTTTGTGCGGTCAACATAAAGAACTGAACAGTCTGCCTGCTCTTCGAGAATCTTTGCAATCAGGGAGTAAAAGTCTTCCATGGAGTAGCAGAAGCGGAGTTTTTCCGTAAATTCTGTCAAAAATGCGGTTGCACCGTGTCTCATAACACGTTTTTCGAGGTTTATGCGCAAAGAGCCGTAAACAGCACTGGCTATGAGAAGCAGCATGCCGAACAGAACTGAGGTTACCGTTACCGGGAATGTATTTGTATAATCCCTGAAGTCGTTGATTTTAGTCTGCGGAATCAGATAACTTGCCAGCAGGATGAATGTTATGGCAATAAAAATGTAAACAAAAGTTAAGATTGTTCGTCTGCGCGCTTTATACATAAATACCTCATTAAAAATTTAGACTATTATACCACATTATCGGCATGTTTTACGCTAAATGTTAGAACTGAAAGATGAAAGTTATGGAAGAAAAGCGCAAGGCTATGGAAGGGTGACGCAGTCAGTGCCGCACGGTTTTTAATCCGTGCGGTACCGCGCGTTAGCAAGCCCTGGAACAGCCGGCCCGGTCTGCCGGGCGGCGCCCAAGTTATTTTATTTTACAAATTCTTTTTTAAGGAAGTCCAAGTCGAGTTCAGGATAGAGTACAAACTTGCTCAGCAACTCCTGTACGCGTTTTGAAGCAGCGGCCTTAACTTCAGGATCAAGGTTGATTTTTCCCTTGGCAGGTTTACCGTCTTTTGTGATGCCAGGTTTTGTTCCCTTGAGAACCTGGTCAATGATTGAAGCAACTTCCTTCATTTCTGACTCGCCCATTCCCAGAGTTGTGAGGGCAGGAGTTCCGAGACGGAGTCCCGAAGTCCACCATGCACCGTTTTTGTCGTATGGGAGGGCGTTTGCGTTTACGGTTACGCCGCATTCAAACATTGCAGCTTCGGCCTGTTTACCTGTAAGACCGTATGATGTAACGTCTGCCAGCATGAGGTGGTTGTCTGTACCGTCAGTCTGGAGGCGTACTCCCAGGTTCTGCAATGCTTTTGCCAGAGCCTGAGCATTTTTAACAACCTTCTGTGCGTATTCCTGATAAGCTTTTGAATTAGCTTCTTTGAATGCAATTGCCTTTGCTGCCATAACATGAGGAAGTGGTCCGCCGAGAACCATTGGACAGCCCTTGTTAACATAGTCAGCAAATTCTTTTTTACACAAAATCATGGCACCACGAGGTCCGCGGAGTGTTTTGTGTGTTGTTGTAGTTACAACGTCTGCCCATTTTACCGGGTCATAGTCGCCTGTAAATACCTTGCCTGCAACGAGACCTGCAAAGTGTGCCATATCAACCATCAGTACTGCTCCGCATTTGTCTGCAATTTCACGGAAGCGCTTAAAGTTGATTTTGCGCGGATATGCTGAATAACCTGTCAAAAGGATGAGAGGTTTAACTTCCATTGCCTGCTTTTCGATTGCATCATAGTCCAGAAGTCCAGTTTCTTTATCAACACCATAAGGATGACTTTCGAACATGCGGGCAGAAACGTTCATTTTGTAACCGTGTGTAAGGTGACCGCCACAAGAGTAGTCGAGACCCATGAGTTTCT
>DLYJ01000190.1 GCA_003447785.1 Treponema sp. | reverse complement strand
CAAAAAACAAAGTTCCCCGTGCATCTTCAAAACCTTTCTGGTTTCCTGCATAAGAGAATGCCTGACAGGGGAAACCACCGGAAAGAAAGTCGATTTTTCCTTTATATGGCGTAAAATCTACATTATGCACATCGCCTTCAATTACGTTTGAAGCCTTAAAATTTTTTCGCAAAGTTTCGCAAGCATCATGGTTAAATTCATTGAACAAGACTTGATTAAAACCTGCTTCATGCAATCCTAAGGCAAGTCCACCACCGCCTGCAAAAAGTTCAATTGAATTGAATTGACGAATTGGCTTGATTTTCTCTTCAGCTTCCCATGATGATTCTTTCATCAACTTTAATTCAGGAAACGGTAACACTGTAGAATCAAAATAGAAGTAGGAATTATCTTTTTTTACAGGATGGATTTTTCCGTGAGCAACCCATGAGGTTACTGTTGAGTTTGAAACTCCGAGAACACTTGCAAGATTTGTTGAATTGATTAATCCCTGCATTATAAATCCTTAAAACCTTCATAAGTCTTGAATGAAAGAAGATACAGACTTTTTAAAATATCATCAGAAAGTTTATTCAATTCTTCAAAAACAGTATTTGTACTAGGCGCTATTTTCTTTTCGACAATAACATCATCGATAATTGTCGGAAGTGCACTGCATAATTTATAAAATGCATCTTTTTGACCGAATACAATTTCATAAAATTTATCCATTGATATTCGTCGAATTCTATCGTGCTTAAATTTTCTGCCATCAACAGTTGTTGACCATGGAATATCTTGAGATTTTGCTGCAATTGCTTCTACCAGATAACAAACTGCTTTGTCATCTTCAAGAATCTTGCTTTGCATTTTGATATATGTTTTCTGAGAAGAAGCGGAACTCATTGTATTATGTTTGTTTTTTACCTCACAGAAAATATGTTTTTCTTGATTCGTTACATCGAAACCTCCATTTTCTCCATTCCGAGGAACTTCCCAACCGTTGCCAGCAAGTTTAAACATATTTTGATGAAAATATCCGATATGATTTGTGTTTGTCTTGTCAATTTGGCGGATACATTCAGCTTCAATTGTCTGTTGAATAGACTGATTATAGACTTTTGAATCGAAAGTAAGTTTTATCGGGTCAATTAGATTTTTGTTGAATTCGGCAAGATTAATATGATAACGATATTTTTCTACAGTTTCTTTTACATGAGAAAAAATCTGCTCGTTAGTTACAAAACCTAAACTGTAATTTTTCAAAGCCAAAAATCTCCTTTATATTAGAAAAATGCACGCGCGGGATTGTAGGGGCGGCGAAGCCGTTCCAAAGCGACCGCAGGGAGCGGCGGAATGAAGCGGAAGCGGAACCCCGAAAAGCCCGTAGCCAGTTGATTCGCGCCTAAACTTTTACACGCATTTTTTTGCCCAGAAGGCCTGCCGGTTTTACCAGAAGAATCAAAATGAGGATACAGTATGAAATTGCGTCAGCGTACTGCGGGGCCGGGAAGTAGGCTTTTACCATTGTCTCCGCGATGCCAAGAATCATGCCGCCGACCATTGCTCCCGGAATTGAGCCGATTCCGCCAAGAACGGCCGCAACGAATGCTTTGAGGCCCGGAATATAGCCCATCATCGGGTCAATCTGAGGATAAGCCGTTGCATAAAGAACGCCGCCAGCACCAGCGAGAACCGAACCGATTACGAATGTGAGCGTGATGATTCGGTTTACGTTGATTCCCATGAGACTTGAAGCACCCATGTCGAAGGAAACTGCCTTCATGGCTTTTCCGACTTTTGTGTAATTTACAATATAATTGAGGATAATCATAAGAATCGCACTCAAAACGATTACGACTACCTGAATGTTCGAGATTGAAACAAGGCCCCAGTTGAAGTTGACCGTTGCCATAGTAGGATACTGGCGAGGGTTTGGACCGACAAAAGGAAGAACCCGCATGAGATTCTGCAAAATAAGCTCGATTGCGATTGCCGTGATAAGTGAGTTGAGGCGTGGGGCAGTGCGGAGGGGACGATATGCAACCCGCTCAATCAAAATAATCAAAAGCGCACAAGTTACCATGGCCGCAACAAAAGCGAGGCTCATTCCGAGTGCGGTTGTGCCCAGAGCCGTGAGCACGAAATAGCCTGCGTAGGCTCCAATCATCATTACATCGCCATGCGCAAAGTTAATCAGCTTGACGATTCCGTAAACCATGGTGTAGCCAAGCGCAATCAGTGCGTAAATGCTTCCGAGCGAAAGACCGTTCACGAACTGCTGAATAAAAATAGAAGTCGAGTTCAAGGTTTTCTCCAACGAAGTGATATTTTTTCAATCCCTTCTATTATAAAGGTTATTCACTGAAGTTTTCAATCAGTTCTTCCCCTCCTTTTCTTCCAGTTTTTTGCATATTACTGGAATTTTCCTAAAAATAATAGCCATTTTACTTGCTTTATGGCTAGATATATACTAAAATAAAATTGTAACAAGGAGGTGCCTATGTGCAGGGCAACGATTTACGATGCCAGGAACAATTTTTCGGCATTGGTCAAACTGGCTGAGAGTGGCGAGCCGGTGGAGCTTACACGGCACGAAAAACCCGTGGCCGTGATTATCAGCTATGTGGAATACGAAAAGTGTGGCAAAAAGAAGAGTTTTTTTGACTGGCTGGATAAATTCCACAAAGATAATGCGGAAATTTTGGAAGGCTTCGAAGGAATTCCGATTCCAGAAGATGAATATCCGGATGAAGCTTATGAAAAAAGAATCAGGGAAATGTGGGGGTAAAAATGGGAAATGTTTATTTGCTTGATACTAATGTAATTTCAGAATTTTCAAAACCTAATCCGAATACAGCTTTGCTTGAAAAGGCTAGGGAGAGCGAAGGATTATGTGCGATTTGCTCAACAGTTTGGGAAGAAACAGTTTTCGGTTACGAGTCAATGCCTGAAGGAAAACGAAAGCAAAAAATAACCGATTATTTGTACAAAGTGAAAGAATCTTACGACATTCTTCCTTACGATGATTTTGCCGCCAAAATCTGTGGTGAAATCCGTGCGAAGTGTAAAAAAGCAGGAAAGCCGGCACCATTTTACGACAGCCAGATTGCTGCCACTGCGATTGCAAACGGAATGGTTTTAATCACCCATAACACCGAAGACTTCGCCCCCCTCTGCGAAAACTCCATGCTTAAAGTAGAAGACTGGTGGGGATAAAAAACACCCGCAAGCAAAGCTTGCGGGTTCATGCTATTGGATTAAGCTCGATTACGGATTTACAGTTGTATTATAAACTGTTGTGAGTTTTCCGTCGCTGCCCTTTACAAGCTCAACGATAACTGCACCCTTAACCGGGTTGTGCTTTTCGTTGAATGTGAGGTGGCCTGTAACATAGTCGCCGTTTGTTGCTTCGAGAGCTGTGCGAACTGCCTCGCTGTCTGTTTTGCCAGCTTTGAGGATTGCGTCTTTGAGCATGTAAACTGAGTCATAGCCCAAAGCTGCGAAAGCAGTTGGTGTAAGGCTGTATTTAGCCTTGTAGTTCTTTACGAAATTCTGAACTTTTGGCTCTGTTGAGTCTGCAGCATAGTGATTTGAGTAGAAACCGTTGAGGACTTCATCGCCAGCGTTTTCTGTGAGTCCGTCCCAGCCGTCAGCACCGACGATTGGAGTATTGATTCCCTGAGCGCGAAGCTGTTTTACAATGAGGGCAACTGTTGAGTAGTAATCAGGAAGGTAAACTACATCTGGAGCTGCATTCTTGATTTTTGTAAGCTGAGCGTTGAAGTCTTTGTCGCCAGTTGAATATGTTTCCAAAGAAACGATTGAACCGCCGTTTGACTCAAATGCAGCCTTAAAGTTCTCTGTGAGGCCAACTGAGTAGTCATTTGAAATATCGTAAAGAATGGCAGCCTTTTTTGCCCCCAGATTTGATGCGGCGAATTTTCCGCCGACAACGCCCTGGAAAGGATCATCATAGCAGGCACGGAATACGAAATTTCCAGCCTCTGTGAGTTTTGGAGCTGTAGCAGCAGGAGCAATCTGGATTACTTTCTGAGCCTGAGCGAGAGGGCTGATTGCAATTGCACAGCCAGATGTAAGTGAACCGAAAATAAATTTAACGCCGTCTTTTGTAACGAGCTTTTTGTAAGCAGAAACAGATTTTTCTGCAGCACCTTCGTCATCCTCAGCGATGAGTTCGATGTTCTGGCCGTTAATTCCGCCGGCAGCATTGATTTCGTTTACTGCAAGTTCAATTCCGTTTTTGCAGTCACCGCCGTAAACAGCGTATGGGCCAGAAAGAGGGCCAATAGAACCAATTTTGATAGAAGAAGCCTTAGAGTTACATCCAAGGAGAGCCAATGCAGCAACAGAAAGAGCCGCTGTGACTTTGAGCATTTTCATTTTGTGCCTCCACACATATTTTTGTATTTTCAACAAGTTTAATGAAAGGAGGCCGCTTTGTCGATAAGCGCCTTCTTTTCTAGAGCTTTTTCCATTCAGAAACGGTAAAAACACCGTCTTTAAGGACATTAAGGCCGTTTTTTTGTTTTTTGTCGATTTCACCGGTAAGTTCCAGAAGATAGCCCTGGGCAGCAGTTATGTCTTTTAAAGAAAAATCAGCATTTTCTTCTATTTTTATTGTATAAATATAGCCGTCCACAGTTTCAAATCCGGGAAATTCAAA
>DLYJ01000098.1 GCA_003447785.1 Treponema sp. | reverse complement strand
ATGGACGCAATGCAGGAACTTCTGCGTTTTGTGCCGGAGGACCGCATTCTCCTGGAAACTGACGCGCCTTATCTTGCGCCAGTTCCATTCCGCGGCCAGACAAATACCCCTGTTCTCATCGAAGAAACATATAAGTTTATTGCCCAAATCCGCGGAACGAGCCCTGAAGAATTGAGCCGAACAGTGGATGCAAACATACATTCACTGTTTGGCGTGTAAATAATTTGTTCTGACAGAAAACTGATGCAGCCTTTACAGGTCAAGCAGAGATGTGTAGGCTTTGAGCGCGCCTTCTGCCTGTCCGGATAAAACTGTCTTTGCAAGCTTTTTACCCAGCTGAACACCTTCCTGATCGAAGCTGTTTAGATTCCATGCAAAGCCCTGGAACATAACCTTGTTTTCGTAGTGGGCAAGGAGGGCGCCGAGTGATTTTGGCGTGAGCTGCTTTCCATAAATCAGACTTGAAGGTCTGTCCCCTGCAAATGTTTTGTTCGGGTCAGAGTCGTCTTTACCGCAGGCAAATGCCATAATCTGTGCTGTAACGTTTGCACCGAGTTTTTTCTGGCTGGTTGAGTTTTCAATTACAACATCGTTTCCTGCCTGATTATCCTTAAATGCAATAAACTGGAGAGGAACAATGTCAGTTCCCTGGTGGAGAAGCTGATAGAAAGAGTGCTGGCCGTTTGTTCCAGGTTCACCGAAGATTACCGGGCCTGTGCTGTATTTTACAGGCTTTCCGAAGCGGTTAACGCTCTTGCCGTTTGACTCCATGTCCAGCTGCTGCAGGTGGGCCGGAAAACGGCTCAATGCCTGGCTGTAGGGAAGAACTGCTGTTGCGGGATATCCCTGAACGTTTCTTTCATAAATGCCAATCAACGCGTCTAGCATTGAAGGGTTTTTGAGAAGGTCTTTGTTTGCTGCAAGTTTATCTTCTTCTGCAGCGCCGTCAAGGAAGTCTGCAAATACTTTCGGTCCGAATGCGAGGCTCAAAACGGCTCCGCCTACGCCCGATGTAGAAGAGTAGCGGCCTCCGATGTAGTCGTCCATGTAAAAGGCTTCAAGGTAGTCCGGATTGTGTGCAAGGGGAGAAGTTTCTGAAGTTACCGCAATCATGTGTTTTGCCGGATTGAGTCCTGCTTTTTTGAGTGCGTCTTTTACAAAGCTTTCGTTTGTTAAAGTTTCCAGGGTGGTTCCTGATTTTGAAACAAGGATAAAAATTGAATGTGCCAGGTCTGTTGAATTCAAAACGGCTGTTGCGTCATCAGGGTCAACGTTACTGATGAATTTTGCTTCCATTTTGAATGTTTTGTTTGCCTTAGCCCAGTTTTCAAGTGCAAGGTACATTGCGCGCGGACCAAGATCCGAACCGCCGATACCAATCTGAACAACCGTTGTAAACTTTTCACCACTTGCGTTTGTAATTTTACCCGAGTGAACTTTATCTGCAAATTCTGCGATGCGTTTCTGTTCCTTTACATAAAAGTCACGTTTGTTTGTTCCGTCGGCGATTACGTCTTTACCAAGCTGTCCGCGGCAGAGATGATGCAGAACCATACGTTTTTCTCCGGTGTTGATTACGGCACCATTGTAAGTTTCCTCAAATTTCTGTGTGAGCTGGGCTTCGTCAGCAAGTTCACGGAGGACAGAGAGTACTTTGTCATCAACCTGTTTTGCCGCAAAATTATATGTAAGTCCTGCTCCCATCGGTACGCTGTATTTTTTTACGCGTTCGGCACCTGCAGGGCCAGAAAGTTCCTTTTTTACGCTTACGGCGTTTTTAAGTGACTGAAGTTTTTTATACGAATCAAGTGTATCAAGATTTTCCCATGAAGTTTCCATAAAATCTCCTTTTTAAAGTCCGCGATAGCGGTCGTGCAGGAGGCACGAAATCGCGGATTCATTTATATTATAGCACAAAAATATGCTATAATAAAGTTATGAGTCAGATGGAACGAATTTTGTACATTGACCGTACGCTCAGAAACAGCGGTTCAATTACAGTTCAGAAAGTAGCGGAAAAATACGAAGTAAGTACACGCCAGGTTAAGCGCGATATTGAATATATGCGTGACAGATTTGAAGCCCCTATCCAGTGGGTTGGTGCAGAGCGTCACTATGTTTACTCTGAAAGTTTTAAAAGCCTTGAATTTGCAGACCAGCACCTTGTACTTGCCTACCTTTCAATTCAGTCATTACTGCAGAATTCAAACTATTTTCCGGCAATTAGTGAACAGATCCTCACTTCTTTTACAAGCCAGATTCCGTCGGAATATATTGAAGCGTCAAAGAAAATCAAATATCAGGTTCCGGCGGCGGACAGCCTGGACCCGGAATTTTTTGCGGGCATCTGCCTGTCGCTAAAAAATAAGGTCTGTCTTGCAATCGAATATTTAAATACCAGAAACGAATCCAAAGAGCGCCGGATTGAACCATTCAACCTGATAAACTATGCGGGTAACTGGTACATCATTGCCTGGGACCACCTGCGCGAAGGATTACGAACATTCCATGCGTCCCGTATCCAGAAACTTTCTGTGACAAATATTCCTTTTGCGGATCATGGAAAGAACATTGATGGGGAAGTAGAAAAGTACATCGCAAGCGGTTACGGAATTTTTCTTGGAGATAAAACCCAGACTGTAAAAATAAAATTTACGGGAAAGGCGGCTCAGATTGTTCGTACCCAGACATGGCATCCGAGCCAGCAGCGAATTCAAAACGAAAACGGTGATGTTGAACTTAGTTTTGAAGCGGCAAACCTTACCGAAGTTCTTTCAAAGGTGTTGAGTTTTGGAAGTTTTGCAACTCCACTTGAGCCGGAAGAACTTGTTGAATTGTGGAAGGACGAAATTAAAAAACTTTCGTCCTGTTTGTAATTAAACCGGGCAGTCCGGGTGAGTGAGGCTTGCAGAAGCCGTGTCTTTTTTGAGACCGAGCATTTCGTTCAGGGTACGCCAGCCCAGAACCGCACATTTTACACGGCTCGGCATGTGGCTGATATCTTTGAGGGCGGCTGCTTCGTCCAGTTCTTCAATTTCTTCTTCCCTTGCAGTTCCCTTAATCATGTTCATAAAGATGTCGCCGAGACGAAGTGCTTCTTCTGTTGTTTTTCCGATTACAAGGTCGAGCATCATGTCGCAGCTTGCCTGACTGACAGCACAGCCGCTTCCCTGGTACGAGCCTGATTCAATTTTTCCGTCTTTTGTTTTAAGGAAAAGTGTAATGTTATCGCCGCAGCTGGGGTTAACTCCATTGAGCTGGATTGTTGCGTCGTTCATGGGCTCTTTGTGGAGCGGGTTTACATTATGTTCGTTTAGAATTTCACGGTATAACTCTTTTGTGTCCATAATTCAATTATAAAGAATGCAGTTTTTACTTACAAGGGATATTGCGGGCGCCTAGTCTTTGTAGCCCGACCACTTTCTTACTTGTGCAAGTTTTGAAAGCAGATAGTCGATTTCTTCTTCCGTGTTGTAAAAATAAAGGCTTGCCCGGGCGGTTGAAGGTACTCCAAGATAAGCTCCCAGCGGCTGTGCGCAGTGGTGACCGGCTCGGATTGCAATATTTTCGTCCGAGAGAAGGGTTGCAATGTCATGGGGGTGAACGTCATCGATTGTAAAGGTAACGATTCCGCAGCGCTTTGTGCCGTCGGTGTTTCCTATGATATTGATGTGAGGAATTTTTTTGATTCCTTCGATAAGGCGTACTGCAAGGGCGTTGTCGTGTTCAACAATTGTGTCCAGTCCCACAGACTGAATATAGCGGATTGCTGCTGCCATGCCCACTGCGTCTCCGGCGCTTACGGTTCCTGCCTCAAACTTGTGGGGAACTTCTGCCCAGGTTGCGCTGTCTTCAGTTACATATTCGATCATTTCGCCGCCGCGAAGGAATGGAGGCATTGCCTCCAGGAGATCGATCTTGCCGTAAAGGGCACCGATTCCCATGGGGCCGCAGAGCTTGTGGCCGCTCATGGCAAAAAAGTCAGCGTCCAGGTCCTGAACGTCTACCTTAATGTGAGGAGTTGACTGCGCTCCGTCTACGACCATGATGGCTCCGTGACTGTGTGCAATTGATGCGATTTTTTTAACCGGATTTGTAGTTCCCAGAACGTTTGAAACGTGTGTGCAGGCTACAATCTTTGTTTTATCGTTAATTTTATTGAATTCACTTTCAGGAATAATTCCGCTGTCTTTATCAACGTACATAAATTTGAGCACTGCGCCCTTCTGTTGGCATACAAACTGCCACGGCAGAATGTTTGAGTGGTGTTCCATGATTGAAACTACGATTTCGTCACCTTTGTTTACGTTGGCAAGCCCCCATGTGTAGGCAACAAGGTTCAGGCTTTCAGAAGAGTTGCGTGTAAAGATGATTTCGCGGCTTTCTTTTGCGTTGATGAATTTAGCAACTGTTTCCCGGGCATCTTCGTAAGCCTTTGTGGCACGTTCGCTCAAAGAATAAAGTCCGCGCAAGGGGTTTGCGTTCTGTGTTGCGTAAAAATGGTCCATAGCGTTGAGAACGATGTATGGACGCTGGGCTGTAGCTGCAGTATCCAGATAAACAAGACCGTTATTGTCTTTTGAGTTCTGTTCGTCAATCGCCTTGAATAAAGGAAAATCGTTACGGAATTTGTTCATTTTTTTATCCTGAAAGTTAGTTTTCTAAAAAGTCTGAAATCTTTTGTACGGTTGCTTCGTCGTTTATCAGATTTGCAACCGCCAGAACCTTTGCTTTTGTCATGATTTTCTGGGCATCGGCCTCGCTTACACCGCGGCTCTGAAAGTAGAAAAGTTCTTCGGCACCGAGGCGGCCGAGTGTTGCCCCGTGAGTTCCTGAAACATCTTCTTCGCCGCATAAAATCATCGGAATCGATTTGTTGACAGCCTTTTCTCCCAGGAGGAGTGTTTCTTCCTGTTCGTCACCGGTTGCCCCGGCACAGCCGTTTTTAAAGTCGATTGTTCCGCGGTAAGTTTTGAGGGCATTGTCTGCAACAGTTCCCTTAACAGTCATGGTTGTGTCTGTGTGGGGGGCGGTATGAACAGACTCGTAATTCATATCCAGAAGCTGGTTTTTTGCTGCAATATAGGCAGTATCACTATTGAATTTAGAGCGTTCGCCTGAAAGCTGTGTCTTAAGGTTAGCGTAGATTTGAGCACCTCCCAGTTCAATCTGGGTAAAGTCTGCAAAAGCGCCTTCGTCGCAGGTAATCTGCGTGTCATCAATCTG
>DLYJ01000011.1 GCA_003447785.1 Treponema sp. | reverse complement strand
TCCGCGGGCAATACGGGGAAAATTTCAGTTCAGGTTACCCATTGATGGGGGCCGGGACGTTTTAATTACACTGCTGCAAAAACAACATCGAGATTCGGAATATCGATTTTTGAAACCCTGAGATTGATTTTGTCGTTAAGCTGACAGTCAATGCCTGAAAGTGCAGTTTCGATACCCAGGTCTTCGATAAAGAAAATGCTCTGTTTGGGCTGGATGTCGAGGCAGACGGCACTTCCCGTCCAGTCAGGATTCTGGGTCAGATACACTAAAATCCAGTGCATATTGCTGTTGCGCTCGGCCTGTTTTGCAGCCCTCGCAGACGCGTCTCCGGCAGCAACACGAACCAGTAATTCATCCTTATCGATGAGAGGCTCACCTTTTATAAAGGCACGGAGCTGCTGGTGTGCAATCAAATCCCCGTAACGGCGCAGCGGACTTGTAACCTGACTGTACATATTGAGTCCCATTGCGGCGTGGGCAGCCGGCGTTACGCCTACATTACGCTTACGCATACAGCGGCGGAGCCTGTACTGGCCTGCAAGTCCTTCAGGCACATCGGAAGGAATTTCCGGTGCTTCCTGGCTTATAAACGGGAACGGAATATTATTCTTAAATGCAAATTTAGCGGCGCCCTCGCCTGCCAGAATCATGCACTCGCGCACAACTTCGCCCGATTTATAGTGAACGACCGGTACCATGCTGACCTTTTTGTTTTCATCCACAACAACGTGGACTTCGGGCATATTGATTGGAACGGCGCCTTTTTTAAGACGTCTTTCTGCATTTCTTTTTGCTATATCAAACAAAGGTGCAAGTTCATGGGAATTTTCCATTTTGTCGGCCCCTTCATAGGTAAGACGCTTTACATGAACCTTTGTACGGATCACTTCGCAGGATTCAACTTCGCAGCCGGCATCAAGTTTGATTTTAAAACTCAATGCATTTGAAACTTCCTTTAAGCCCAGTGCATAATCTTCAAGACAGCCTTCGCTGAGCATTCGGGCGGCGCCTTCAGGAAGGTAGAGTGTGGCACCTCGGGCCCGGGCTGTTTTATCGATTGAACTGTCAGGCATTACAGTGCTTGCAGGGTCTGCAATATGAACCCACAGATACTCACCGTCAAAGGCGATTGCATCATCAGGGTCAGTTGACCACGGACTGTCGATTGCGTACGCCTCCCCAGGAACTTCAAAACGCTCTTCCTCAGGAGGGCTCTGGAGAACTTCAGTTGCGCTCTTCATGCTCAATCCCCAGCGCAGAGGATACGGGTTACGGGTAATGTCCCAGATTCCGGTGCGCAAAAGAACATCGTGGGCGCGTTCAATGGTTTCCTTAAAGCCCGCGTCCTTCAAAGTCCTGCATTTATCGGTTTTGCCCAGGGCAAAGGCTTCAACTTCGCCCATAAACTTAGCGTCATCCGGCAGATTCAGTTTGAACTGCCTGAGACGGCCGATAAACTGATTTCTGATTTCTTCTGCGTGCTCTTTTTCGTAAGCCTTGTCCTTTAATTTTTGAATTTCTTCTGTACTACGAGGAACAAAACTTATGGCGCCGTCATTAATTTTTTCTTGAAACTCGTATGATTTTTTAAGAAAGCTGTATACACCCCAGCATTCATCTGCTACGATTTTTCCCCGGATAAGTTCCCATAATTCAACAAAGGGAACCGGCGCATCTTTTGTAGAGTCGTCACTGAGCAGTAATTCATAAACTTCTGAAAGCTGTGATTTTATCGGAGAGTTTTCCTTTTGAGTGTCGTCTTCAAATTCAAGGAGGGCGTCAACGGAAGAAGCAGGGGCGTCGGAAAGCAGAATTACATCTTTGTCGCGGACTTTCTGGCTTGCGTATACGGCCTTTTTACCGGTTGCAGTTGCACGGCTTACACACCAGTTAACCTGGAATTTGTCACCGTCAGCATCCCCCACAAGTGCCGGAAAGTTTTTATAAAGAACAACAGAAGATTTTTTCATTTACCCACCTTGGATTCAATTTTACAGGATAAAAAAAATCCCCGCAACCGTCTGGCGCGGGGAAGTAATCAACTGTATGTTAAATTACCATTTCTTTTCGATTTCTGGTTCACAGATGTTGATTTCTGATTCCATATCGAAGAACTTAACTTTGTCCATTTTTGGAGTAAAGTTAACTGTGTCACCGAGCTGAGGGTTAACAGACGGTTCACATTTAGCAACAACGTTGATGTTCTGAACCTGTACGAATACGTGAGTTTCAGCACCAAGCGGTTCCTTGTTTGTAACTTTTACTGCCATGTTGTTTTCTGCAGCAGGTGCTTCGTGGTATTCCAGGTCTTCAGGGCGAACGCCGAACCATACTTCTTTACCAACGTATGATTTGAGGTGTTTCTGCTGAACATCAGTTGGAGTAAGAGTGAATGTTCCTTCATCAGCGAGAATTTTTCCACCCTTTTCTACGATGTTTACCTTGAAGAAGTTCATTGGAGGAGTTCCGATGAATCCTGCAACGAATTTGTTGATCGGGTGATTGTAGAGATACAATGGTTCACCAATCTGCTGAATGCGTTTTTCAGACATTACAACGATTTTTGTACCCATAGTCATGGCTTCAACCTGGTCATGAGTTACGTAGATCATTGTTGCCTGGAGGCGGTTATGAAGATCAGAGATTTCAGCACGCATCTGAACGCGGAGTTTAGCGTCAAGGTTTGAAAGAGGTTCGTCGAACAAGAATACTTTTGGAGAACGTACGATAGCACGTCCTACAGCAACACGCTGACGCTGACCGCCGGAAAGAGCCTTTGGCTTGCGGTCGAGATATGTTGTAAGGTCAAGAATACGTGCAGCTTCTTCTACACGGCGCTGGATTTCAGCTTTGTCAGTCTTACGGATTTTGAGACCGAATGCCATGTTGTCAAATACTGTCATGTGCGGATAAAGAGCGTAGTTCTGGA
>DLYJ01000034.1 GCA_003447785.1 Treponema sp. | reverse complement strand
AAAACATTTCTGGTGGAAAGGTTCAGTTTTGTTTTGCGGCCGGCAAAGTAACCTGTTGCACCAAGTATAATTGCGATAGCCATTGGAATTCCAAAGGAACTAACCGCCGCCATTTCACCCAGTGCGAGGGCTGTAACAAGGGGAATTACCATGGAAATTCCAATAATTGAACAAATCAATAAAATAACTCTGATAAAGGTAAAAACAGCCATTTAATTCAACCCGCCCTTATTCAATCGTGCCAAATTTTTCCATTACGTGCTGGTTGTCATCTGAATTTGTAATCAAAACAACCTTATCCTTTGTTTTAAGAACAGTGTTGCCGTCCGGAATCAAAAATTCTTCCGAACCAACCTTTTTAACCAGCAATACCAGGAATTTTCCGCTTTCGGCAATTTCCTTGAGCGCCTTTCCGTTTACTTCCGCTTCCTGAGAAATTGTAACTTCAAGAATTTCAAGTTCGCTGCCATTTACCGTGTGTATTCCGGTAACTGTTTTTCCGTACAGGTGGCTGATAATACTGTCAACTACCGAGTCACGCAGCGGAACTGCAACTTCAATCCCAATTTTGCGGGCAACATCAATAAACTGACCGTTGCTTACAAGAGCGATACTGTTTTTAACGCCCAGCGATTCAATATAAGCTGCCATAACGATATTCATTTCGTGGTTGCTTGTGGCACAGATTACAAGATCAAATTTATCGATACCCTCTTCCTGGACAAAGCCTTCTTCAGTTACATCTGCCTTAAAAACCTTAACATCCTTGAATTTTTCGCTGGCATTTTTTGCATTTGTTTCATTGCTGTCGATAATTACAAAGTCCTGAACTTCCTTTTTTCTCGCACCAAAAAGCTTTGAAAGCAGGTTTCTTTTAGGTTTAATGAGCTTTTCTGCAACAATTGTTCCGATTCGGCCTGCCCCGACGAGGGCAATTTTTTTAACAACCTTGAGCTGACTTCCGCAAAGCCCCAGGAATTCAGTCAGGTCGGCGCGGTTCATCAGGATACCGATGCACGCACCATCATGAATTATTGTTTCGCCGTTTGGCAGGAAGGTTTCGCCGTTGGATTCAACATAAGCAATAACCAGTTTTTTGTCCGTAAAGTTTCTGATATCACAAATACGCGCCCCGTCAAAAACACTTCCCCGTTCAACAGAGATTCTCACCAGCTCATAATCAGAGTCCTCAAATTGAATTGAATCCGTAATTGCACCGCGTTCAACTGCGTTTACAATAGCCTGAGCCGCTTCAACGTCCGGATGAACCATGTAGTCAATTCCGTACAGAGGACGGTGTTTTCCGGTAAAAGTTCCGGCGTGCTTTTCTACTGCCGAAGCCGAGTTTATATAGTATGCGTAATTTCGTACACGGGCAATTTTTAAAAGATCAGGATAAACTGCGTCCACCAGCGAACATGTAATCATGTTTACTTCGTCGCTGCTTGTAACACAAATCAGGGCATCTGCCTTATCAATTCCTGCCTCTTCAAGAGTAACCAGATTGTTGCCGTCTGCGTTAACTACATCGCAGTCCAGGCGGTTTGATACGTGACGGACGGTTTCTTCATCATTATCAATGAGAACAACATCGTTCTTTCCGTTAATAAGTCTTTTTGCAAGCTGGATTCCTGTAAATCCGGCTCCTACAATAACTACTTTCATACTAAAAATTATATATTGATTTTAAACGAATTTATAGCATTTTTTTTGGTAAAGTTGTATTCTGCATTTAAGCGCATTGACTGTCGTTGATAGCAGTGACGCGGTTTTTTTACAACACAATATAGACACGATCCTGACAGCCATGTCAGAAAGGACGGGTACTATGATACTCACACTGGATGTTGGAAATTCCAATATCGTCGGTGGAATTTTTGATGGCGCCAGACTGGTACTTCAGTTCCGGCAAACCACCAGTCAGAATTCATCCTCCGATGAACTGGGCATTTTTCTCCGGTCAGTTTTACGGGAAAACTCAATTGACCCCGGCAAAATCGATTCTGTGGGAATCTGCTCTGTAGTTCCACCAATCAACTACTCCCTCTCAAGTGCAATTGTAAAATACTTTGGTGTTGAACCTCTGTTAATTCAAACAGGAATTAAAACCGGTCTTCAATTAAAGTATCCAAACCCAAAAGAAATCGGTGCAGATTTAATCGCCGGCGCCCTGGGAGCGGTAATGCTCGTGCCGGACAAAGATTTAGTCATCGTCGATATGGGTACAGCCACAACAATTACCGCCGTAACCAGAAACAAAGAGTTTATCGGCGGCGCAATTCTGCCCGGCTTAAAAATCTCAATTCAGGCACTTGCAGACGGAACCTCAAAACTTCCAAATGTTGAAATCGCCAGACCACAAAACGCCTGCGGCAAATCAACCATCGAAGCAATTCAATCCGGAATTTTTTACGGCGCCCTGGGCTCTTTAAAGGAATTAATCTATCACTTTAAAAAAGATGCCCTCAAAAACCCGGACGCGTTTGTTATCGCAACCGGCGGCTTTGTAAAAAATTATGAAT
>DLYJ01000014.1 GCA_003447785.1 Treponema sp. | reverse complement strand
TATTTGAATTCGCCGGTGCGCTCCTCAAAAAACAATCAGATAATCGCATACGTAAAACTGTACGAGCAGTGGTGCGTCTTGTGCCGTTCAACAAAAATCAGCGACACAACAGAATCCGTTGCCATGCTCAAAACTTATTCAACTCTAGAATCCATGAAGCCGGTCTGGCCGCAGATTCTGCTTACCTTGTGGCATATCACGGGCGAAAAATCCTTCTCAGACAGGCTTAAAACCGAATACCCCAAGTCGCCTGAAAGCGCAATTGTTAAAGGCCAGGCTCAGACCCTGCCGGCACCATTCTGGTATTTTGTTCCGCGCTCTTCCACATCAACACCTGATGTTGAACTTACAGGCACTGTCCCAGAAAAGAAAGAGAATTCAACAAAAGACAAAACTGCTTCAGACAAAACTGCTACGGACAAGGCTGATTCAACAGGAAAGGCCGAACCAGAAAAAACAGCCGAAAAGCAGGAAAAAATCGTGCGCCAGCAGCTGGGGCTTTTTAAAGACAAGTCGAACGCACAGGGCCTGGTAGACCGTCTCAAGGATAAAGGTTTTACAGCCACCATCACCAGCGAACTCAGGCCAAGCGGCACAACCTACTACATTGTAACCGTGGATGAAAATTCAAAAGGCACGATGGGCGACGAGCTTCGCACGGCGGGCTTTGAGTGCTACCCGGTTTTTGAATAGAATCCGGCCCTTTATTGTACAAACAGCCTTTTTTCAATATAATCAGAGAACTATGTCACAAAGAAACGAAAAAGAACTCTGCCACTGGGCTGACCAGCAGGCAGAACGCATTATTAAAGCCAAGGGAGACAGAGATTCTTACACCTGTGCTTCTGGTATTACTCCGTCAGGAACAGTTCATATCGGTAACTTCCGTGAAATTATCACTGTAGATTTAGTTGTCCGTGCACTCCGCGACCGCGGCAAGAATGTCCGCTTTATTTACTCATGGGACGACTACGATGTATTCCGTAAGGTTCCTGCAAACATGCCGAAACCTGAAGTTCTGGAAAAATACCTCCGCTATCCGATTACTATGGTTCCTGATACTTTTGACCGTGACGAAAACTATGCCCGTCACCACGAAAAAGATATCGAAAACCAGCTTCCACGCGTTGGTATTCATCCTGAATTTTTGTATCAGGCAAGCCGCTACCGCGCAAACCGTTACACAGAAGGCATGAAAATCGCAATGCAGAAACGCGACGTTATTAAAAAGTGCCTCAACGAATACCGCGATGACGAACACAAAATGAAGGACAGTGATGTTTACTGGCCTGTTGCCGCATTCTGCTGCAAATGTAACAAAGATACAACAGAAATCCTTGAATATGACGGCGAATACGGAATTACATACAAATGTAATGCCTGCGGCCATGTAGAAAAGGGCGACCTGCGCACATCAAAGGAATTCAAACTGGGATGGCGCGTAGACTGGCCGATGAGATGGAACGAAGAAAAGGTTTGCTTTGAACCTGGCGGAAAGGACCATATTTCTCCGGGCGGTTCATATGATACAGCCAAACTCGTATCAAAGCAGCTTTACGGCTGGGACGCTCCTGTAACAATGAAGTACGACTTCGTAAAACTCAAGGGAGTTCCGGGAAAGATGTCTTCTTCAAAGGGAAAGGTTATTTCTCTTGTAGATGCACTGGAAGTTTACCAGGGTGAAGTTCTCCGTTACATTTTTGCTTCAAACAAGGTTGATCATGAATTCTCAATTTCATTCGACCTGGACGTTCTGACACTGTACGAAGCATACGACAGAACTGAGCGCCTTGTATGGGGAGTTGAAGAGCCAAAAGAAAAAGACCCTGCAAAGCGTGAACAGCTTTTACTCCGGGAAAAGCGCCTCTACGAACTGAGTCAGATTGACGGCATGCCAAAAACAATGCCTTACCAGGTTCCGTTCCGTCTGCTCACAACTTTACTTCAGACTTACTCAGGAGATGTAGATGCAGTAATCGCTTCTCTTGGTGACGTTAAACCTGAACAGGAAGAAACTCTGCGCCGCCGCTGTGCATGTGCATGGTACTGGATTAAAGAAAGTGCTCCGGACTGCGCTCCTGACATGTGCTTTACAATCCGTAATGATGGCAGCAAGTCAGATGATATTACAGGCGATATGCTTACAGCAGTAAAACGCGTAAGGGACGAAGTTGTACCAAAGGTCGGCTCTTTTGCAACTGACCGTGACTGCCAGCAGGCTATGTACGACATTGCAACTGAACTCGGACTGGATGCAAAATCCCTCTTTACAGCCCTTTACCACGCACTGATCAATAAAGACCAGGGCCCTCGCCTTGCAAACTTTATGAAGATTATCGGTAAAGAAAAGCTTTCTAAGATTTTGAGCGTATACTGATGCAGACTAAAGCGATTAAGTAGGGCAGTGCCAGAAGTAAACTTGAAGGAACTGCCTGAAAGGTTGTAAAATTCTGGATATTTGTCGCCGCAAACTGGGCGATACTGAAAATGAACACGGCCACGATTGTAAGGGCCGTGTTTTTTTTGCCCAAAAATACTGCCGCAAGTGCAAGCCAGCCCGTTCCGCTTGCAATGTTTGGGACAAAGGCTTCCAGGCGGTTTGTAAGAACACAGCCGCAGGCACATCCGCAGAAGGCGGCGATTGTCAGAGCCATGAGTTCAAGGCGGGTGGTGTCAACTTTCTGTATTTTCAGAAGGGCCTTGTCCGTACCGGTGATTCTTAACTGGAGACC
>DLYJ01000247.1 GCA_003447785.1 Treponema sp. | reverse complement strand
TTACCGTTCTTGTTCAAAACCCTGTAGCCGCTTATGGTTCTTTCCTTTCTTCCGGTGAAAAATCCTGTATCGTAGGCTTTGGCTTTGAAATTGAATTTACTTTAAATACAGAATCCTACATTTTTGAAAACGAAAACAAAAAACTTGAAGCTGTAAGCAAAAATGACGGCGAAAGCCGTGCAGACTGTGTTGCATATGAAAATGAGCAGTACGATAAAGAAACCGGCGTGTACAGGGCAAAAGTCCGCGTTTTAAAAGCCGCCTCGGACATCCTTATCCGCCCTAAGTGCACTCTCATTGAAAATGCTGAAGTTACAATTACTCAAAGCGAAAAAGGAACAAAAACTATAAGCCCTGCAGACGGAACAAAGGTCCAGAGTTTTTTAGACCGCTGGTATTCAGTCAGCTTTTCCCCTGATGAAGAATATTATGAATTTATCCGCTGGGAACTTTATGATATTAATACCGGTGAAGAAATTCCAAACGAAACTTATGTAACTCTGAAAGACCCGACACAGCCTTCAACAAGTTACGAAGTAACTAAGGTCCCAGATACTGGAATTGAACTTGCCCTCCGCCCGGTTGTAGCCGAGCGCCCTCAGATTATTTCCAACACACCGCAAAATTCAGGAATATTAAAAGACTCTTCAATCCAGGTGCTTTTCGATCGTGACATGGATGAAAATTCAATTTACTATAGCGATGATGAACGTAAAAGCCTTATTGCGAAAGTGGGGGAAGAAAATCTTCTCTCTTCTGACAAGAGAGAGGGAAAGTATTACGGCTACATAAAAGACGGTTTAACATATTATAAAAATATTTCCCTTATCAATAAGAAAACAGGCGAAAACCTGAACGACAAATTTAAAGAACCTGTCTTTGAAAATGCAAGTACGCTTACTATTGCTGCGAGCAAGGAAAAGGGAAAAATAATTGATGACTACACCCAGGTTCTTGTAACGCTGGAAAAGGACTTTTTTTACAGCGAAAAAATTGATGAAACAACCTCTAAGCCTGTCACCCTGCGCGGCATCGTAAAATGGGCGTATCAGGTAACAAATCATGGTGATGAAGATGCTCTTGTTTTCCAGAAAAAGAATGGAAATGATGTCTTTACACTCAAACTGTACGAACAGGCCCAACAGTCTCTGGCTGTTGGAGATAAACATCCTGAAATCGGCAACAACGGAAGCGGAATAAAAGACCTTAACTTCCTTAAGCTTAAAAAGAAGGAAGATTCAATCGAAGGAATAGAAGTAGGAAAAACAATCCTTTACTGCGATATGGCGCTGCAGGATGTTACCGGCGGTTCAGGACCAAATTCAACATTTACAGTATGCTATGAACGCATAAAAGATTATATTACAGACGGAAGTGGAACTGATGGAACTGATAGTTTTGACGTTAAGTACTCCACAACAACCAGCGAGGACGCGATTTTTACGGGCTACCTTGCCCTTGATCTGCCTTCCGACGGTACTTACCGCATCTGGTTCGATTTTACAGATAGAAGTCAAAACCATTTTTATTATCCGGCTAATGCGAATGAAAAAGACAGCAATGTGGGATTTTATGTAACACAGGATACGAGCATAAATATGACAGCTCCGAGTGTCACTGATACTTCAAATGAAGACGGAATAAAACTTAAACTAAACTGGACTCCTTGTGTAGACTTTGCTAAAACCCAGATACGATATAAGAAGAATACTGATACAGACTGGTCAGATTATAAAGAATTTACGACAGTAACGGAAAATGAATTCAAATCCCTTGAACTGAATACTGAATATTCTTTTGAGATTGTATATACTGATTTTGCGGGTAACACTCAGACAAACAAACTTTATTCAAAATCTGCTGACTTTAACTTATCTATAACCGGAACACCAAAAATGACAGCTTTTCTTGTAGGTGAAGATTTTGACGGTTCAGGACTTACGATGACTGTTTCGTTGACGACAAACAGCTATTCCTGGACGGAAGATATAAACCAGCATGATAATTTTACTTCTTCTGAAGAATGCTTGGATGGAAAGAAAGTAACTGTAAGTTATGAATTTAAAGAAGTTACAAAAACTGTCGATATAGATGCAACATATTATGTCGCAGCCGCTAATGCCCTTACTCAGAAGCCTGTAAAACTAACAGAAACAGAATACGAAGGTACTTTAAGCGGCGGAACCTATTACAAGTTTGGAGATTTCCCGCAGACAATTGCTTCCAGTCAGGATGATGATGATTACACATCAGATACTGTCAGAAACGGCTGGTATCTCAACAAAAAAGACGGTTACTTCTATGAAAAATGTGCGGAAGATGCTTTTGGAAGTGGCTACAAATACTCAGACGGCAAAACTGACGTTGCACAGTTAGGTGCAAACAGCACTAAATACTTTAAGGTAGAGCCGATTGTATGGCGAGCACTTACAACCACCTTTGACCATGACGCTGATGGAACTGGCGATAAGATTCTTCTTTTAGCAGAAAGCATTCTTACGGCAGACATGCCTTACTATGATTATTCCGATGTAAACCGCACCATAGGCGGGAAAACTGTTTATCCGAACAACTACGAGCACTCAAAAATCCGAGCATACCTTAACGGCTTGAGCTATGTGGTAAAGGCGAAAGATTCAGCTGAGCAGACAACGGACAGCACCTACAATGGAAAAGGCTTCTTACAGACAGCCTTTACAAGCTCGGCACAGGCTCTTATTGCCGACACAATCGTGGGCAACAGTGCAGAAAGCACAACAGACGCAGGTAATCAACATGATCAAGCAACAAGTTATGCCTGTGACGACACAAAAGACAAGGTTTTCTTACTGAGCGTAAAGGAAGCAACTACAGAAGCCTACGGCTTTAAGGCATACAATGTATCCGCAAGCAGCCGCAGAAGATTTCCGACAGACTACGCAATGGCAAACTATGCCTTCAGCTATTACTACAGCTATAATGGTTCAAACAACTATGGGGGGGATTGGTGGCTGCGCTCGCCCTACTATGACAATAATTACTACTACGCGCTCCAAATCACGTACAGCGGCTGGGGCTATAGCAGCAACCCTGTGTCCTATTCAAAAAATGGCATAGTTCCCGCTTTGTGCATAAGTGCCCAGTAAGCCGATGCCGTTCCCCAGTATGCCGTGTCACCCCCGCGTTTGAAAAGCGACATCCCTCCGCACGGCACACCGTCATTCCGAGCAAAGCGTACCGTCATTCCCGCACACGGCCCGTGTCATTCTCGCGCTCCGACGCGGGAATCCCGCGTGAGGGATTGTAAGGGTGAGCGACAGCGAAAACACACCGGAGGTGTGGTCGGAGGCGGAGGGCGTTGCCCCCAGCCGTAGCCCTGAAAAGCCCGGCACGAACGTAGTGAGGGACACGCCCAACAATGACAGGTGTGGCGAGTTCGGGGGAACAGGCGTACAAAGATGTTGTTTTTATCATTCTTGACAGGTAAAATAATGTATGTTATATCTTCTTTTTAGGAGGTGAAAAATGGCAACAACCAGTATTAAAAAGAATTTTGTAATAAACAGCAAAAAATCCGCTTTAGAAATTGCAAGTAAGCTTGTAGATGTTGAAAAAACTGTTGTGCCTACTTTAAACAGACCAAGAATTTCACGTCCTGTTATGTCAGAGCAGATTCTTTCTTATTTTTCTGAATCAAAATCCGGCAGGAGTTAAGCTTTGTCTTTTGATGTTGTAAACATCTATGATATTCTATCCGTTGATGAAAATATATTTGTGAAATCTGTAAAATCCTTCACATCTGTTAATGAAGATATAGAGAACTTTTTAAAAGAAAGTGCTATAGGATTTGCCAAACGAAAGCAGGCTGTTACTTATCTGGTATTCAAAGATAAAGCACTTGCAGGGTATTTTACAATTGCGACTAAAACCTTTGAGATAAAAGCTTCGTATATTTCCAAGACCATGTCAAAAAAGCTTGAAAGAGTTTGCCAATTAGATGAAGATAATAACTGCTACAGACCGTCTGCCATTCTGATTGCGCAGTTGGGAAAGAACTTTTCGTCACCAGACCTTATTTCTGGAAACGAGCTTCTACAGATTGCTATGGAAACTGTACTTGATATTCAATATATGGCTGGCGGAGTTATTACTTTTCTTGAATGTGAAAACAAACAAAAACTTCTAAACTTCTATCATTCAAATGACTTCAAGGAAATAAGTATAAGAAATACCAAAGAAGATAAAAACCTTGTTCAATTATATAAGTTAATATAATTGATTTAAAAAATTTTCTGCATAAGGACTTGCGAAAGCCGTCTTATTGTTGAATTTGCTTCGGCATCTTCCGCACAACATTCTGTCATCACCCCGCACAACCATGTCACTATCGGGCTTGCCCCGAATCTCGTGCATGAGATTGCCCTTGCGCACGGCAATGACACAGTGTGCACGACAAGGCAATGACACTGTAGTCAAGATTTGTTTACAGTCAAGATTTGTATAATTGTATAAGTCCTTTATTTTTATTATAATAATTGAACTATGAACAAAAGACTTATTACTTCCGCTTTACCTTATGTAAATAATATTCCACATCTGGGAAACTTGATTCAGATGCTTTCTGCAGACGTTTTTGCACGCTTCTGTCGAAGCCGCGGCTACGAAACAATGTATGTATGCGGTACTGATGAATACGGAACTGCTACAGAAACAAAAGCTTTACAGGAAAAGAAAACTCCGCGCCAACTGTGCGATTATTACTTTGCTATCCACAAGGATATTTATGAATGGTTCGATATCGCTTTTGATAAATTCGGACGAACTTCAAACGAAGAATGTACTGAAATTACTCAGTCGATTTTTAAAGACCTGGATAAAAACGGCTTTATTAAGGAACACACTTCAAAACAGTTGTACTGTACAAAGTGCAATATGTT
>DLYJ01000178.1 GCA_003447785.1 Treponema sp. | reverse complement strand
TATGAGTATGATTCAAGCAGAATTTAATGAGTCAGTCAGATACTTTTTTGTATTTTTTGAAAATTCACTTTATCTGACTGAAGGAAGGCTTCCTGACTGTCAGAGTGTCCGTGAATTAATAAAGAATTCAACTGTCACGGATTCTTTTACGGAAAGCGATTATAAGTTTACCGCCCTTGAATTAGAATCAGAACCCGTTCAGGAAGGCTCAAAGTGGACAGTCATTCCGGTACGACAGTTCTTTTATGAAAATTCAAAAAGTGAACTCTGCTTTCTGTGCGCCCGGGCAAAAGGCCTGCTCAACTTTAGGCGAGACAAGGTTTACTGCGCAAAATGCGGCGGACTTTTACAGGACGACAGGGATTTTACCGCACGCAGCTGCACAAAATGCAAGAAGCAGTACTTTCCCCAGCTTGAACCAGCTGTCATTGTGCTCGTAAACAGGGGTTCAAAAATCTTACTGGCCCGCCACCAGAACAGGAGCGACGGAATGTATTCGTGTCTGGCAGGCTTTATTGAGGCGGGAGAAACGGCCGAACACGCAGTCAAACGGGAAATCATGGAAGAAACAAACCTTACCGTAAAAAACATCCGCTACGCAGGAACCCAGGCATGGCCCTTCCCGGACCAGCTCATGCTGGCATTTACGGCAGAGTACGAGAGCGGCGATTTAAAAATTCAGGAAGAAGAAATTGCGCACGCTGACTGGTTTGACCGGGACGCACTGCCAAAAGTTCCGGGTCCCGGAAGCGTTGCCTACAACCTCATTTTCGGTGAATTGTAAAATTCATTCCTGTCCATAGTATTTTTATCTCATTTGTGCTAAAGTTAGTCCCGCATAAATCAGCGCAAAAAGAGGATTAAAAATGGATAAACTTGAAATTGGTCAGGAAATAGAAACTACCGTTGTTCAGGTATCGAACGACACTGTATTTATAGATCTGGGGCTTAAAAGCGAAGGTTTTATCGACAAGGCAGAATTTGTTGACGATAACGGCAACTGTTCGGTTAAAGAAGGCGATAAAATCAAGGCATACTTTATTTCGTCATCTCACGACGAACTCCACTTTACGACAAAATTAAAGGGCCAGAACGCAGACACAGAAGTGCTGGAAAGCGCATTCAAAAGCCAGATGAAAATCGAAGGTCACATTGAAAAAGAAATCAAGGGCGGCTTTGAAGTAAAAATCGGTTCAGCACGGGCTTTCTGTCCGTACAGCCAGATGGGCTACAAAAACCGTCTTGAACCTGCACAGTACGTTGGCCGCACCGAAAGTTTTGTAATTACCGAATACAAAAATGAAGGCAAAAACATCATCGTTTCCAACCGCAAACTCCTGGAAGCAGAAGAACTTGAAAACTCAGGACGCCTGGCACAGAAACTTACCGAAGGCACTGTTGTTGAAGGAACAGTAAAATCAATTCAGTCCTACGGCGCATTTGTTGATATTGAAGGCTTTCAGGCACTTCTTCCCACAGGCGAAATCAGCCACGCCCACATCATGAACCCGGGCGAAGTTCTTAAGGAAGGTCAGAAAGTTACCGCTAAAATCATCCGTGCCGACTGGAACACACAGAAGCCGGAACGCTCTAAAGTTTCATTGAGCCTCAAAGCTTTGGAAAAAGATCCATGGGATTCTGTTGCAAGCGAACTCAAAGTCGGTCAGAAAATCAGCGGAAAAGTAAGCCGCACGGCCGGATTCGGTGTATTTGTAAACCTTATTCCGGGCGTAGACGGACTCGTTCACATTTCTCAGATTGAAGGCGTTTCTGCCACAACAAACCTTGCTAAAATGTTTAAGCCGGGTGACAAGTTTGACGTTGTAATCCAGAAAATCGATCTGGCAGAAAAACGCATTTCCCTTGCACCTGCAACCAGTGTTGAACAGGACAACGACGCCGCATCTTATCTTGCAGATCAGGATGACGACGGCGAAACCTTCAACCCGTTTGCAGCGCTCCTCAAAAAATAAAATGTTTGCGCCTTTTGACACCCACAGGGCATATAAGGTCTGTGTTGAATTATTGAATCAATTGAATTCAAATAAGATTCGCCTGACCAACACTGCAAAGACAAAAAGCACACGGGACGGGCACGGCATTATGCTCGGTGCCCTCGTTGCAGTAAAGGCACAGTCACCAGACTCCGGGGCAGAAGGCCCCGACACGCCGGACGACCCACAGGAAGCGGTAATTTTAGTCACAAATTCCGGAATCCGATATCGCCTTGAAGGTGATTTATCTTCTTACGGCTTTACCTATGTTGAACCTGTGGTAAGTGCCTGCAAAATCGATGTGGCGCTCAATAAAAACGACGCAAAAATCCACGAATTAACCCGTCAGATTCAGGAGACAGACGACGCAGAAATCCGCAGCTGCCTTTCAAAGGAACGAAGTGCACTCTGCGACGAATCCCTCAAAAACGTATTTGCCCTTTATAACTTTGCCTGCGCGGACAAAAAAATGCGCTCCCTGAGCGAAATCTGCACAAAAAGCCTTCCTCCCACAGGAACCGGCGACTGCTGCGCACCAAAACTCCTGAATTACGCATACTCACACAATCTGACGCCGCTTTCAATGTGCGAAGTTTTTTATTCAAACGGGGATGCAAATGGGGAAGACAGTTCAAAAAGCGGTCAGATTTTTGACCCCTGCGACGAAAGATGCGGCCTTATTTTACCCCACATGCTCGGCCTGCATATTTTGTACCGCGACAGCGACATTGTAGTTTTAAACAAGCAGTCCGGGCTTCTGAGCGTGCCCGGGCGCGGACCTGACAAGCAGGACTGCGTTACTTCCCGCCTCCGACGCCTCTACCCGTCCTGCATCGAGCAGCCTTCCGTGCACAGGCTGGACATGGAAACTTCCGGCCTGATGGTTTACGCGCTCAACGCACAGAGCCAGCGAAACTTAAGAATTCAATTTGAAAAAAATCAGGTTCACAAAAAATACATTGCCCTTCTGGACGGAGTTCTGGCAAAAAAAGGAATCCCGTCCCGTGGAACGAAAGAACTTTTCTTCCGGCTTGATGTTGATAACCGTCCGCACCAGATATGGGACGAAGTTAACGGAAAAAGCGCTGTAACTGAATGGGAAATTTTAAACGTAGAAAATTACAC
>DLYJ01000216.1 GCA_003447785.1 Treponema sp. | reverse complement strand
GGGTCAGCATCCAGCGGCGGAAAGGAAGGTTACCTTGTATTAAACCACAAGATTGATTTACCGACTGAAAATGTTACTATTGAAGCAGATGTTGAATTCTCTTCTTTGAGCGGACATGTCGGTCTTGGTTTTATTTCTGTAGACGGCTCTTCACGCAAGGGCTATTCAATGATTACAGGCCAGAATATCAAGAATGTAAGCGCAACTCTTGGTGGTGGCGGTAACGGACTTACTCCTTCAGTAAGCTGGGCTACAGGTACAAAATACCACTTTAAGGCTGAATATACTGCTGCTAACAACACAGAAAACGGAAGTTCAAACTGTATTGTTTATACGGTATCTGATTCTGCTGGAAATATCCTCGGTTCAAATACAACACCAATGTACTACAGCACAACCGATATCGTTTATCCAGCTTTAGGCGGTACAACTGCAGAAAACGCCAAGTACAGCAATATCAAGATGGAAGTTGCAGGCAAGAGCTACACATTTGACGGTCTTGATGAACAGACTGTTCTTTCTTCACTCGCTGTAAGCAGCACATCACTCAGGCTCCAGCTTAACAGTGAAGATACAATTACTTACACCTGTCTTGCAGACGGTTCTCCAGCTAGTGTATTGCTTGAATACGATAGTTCCATCCTCACAGTTACTAATGATGGTAACGGAACACTTACTGTTAAGGGCATTGCTCCGACAACATCTACAACTCTCAAGGTAATCAACTCTAAGGCTACCTACATTGCTTCTACAATTACTGTTGTTGTTGAAGATTTTAATTCAACAGACAATTATGGTGCACTCACTTCAGTTTATCCTGCAAATGGAGCTGCATCAGTATTTGAAGATGGTGAATTAAGAATCACATTTGATGATGAACCAGAAGTATCTTCAACAGGTTCAATTTCTATCTATGATAACGAAGGAAACTGGGTTGATACAATCAAAGCAAGCAATGAAACAATTGATGTACAGGCAGGCAATACTGTAAATGTTAAGGATCAGATGATTCGTGTTGAAGGAAAATCTGTTTACTTTACTCCACATTATGGAGCACTCAAAGCAGGTAAAACTTACTTTGTTGCAATTCCAAAAAATGTTATTACTGCTAAACTCAACTCAAAAGACTTTGACGGTCTTGCCCTTAACAAAGCTAGCCCGGCATGGTCATTTACAGTTCGTGCGGCTGTAACACCTTCTTCTACAATCACAGTAGATGGTTCAGAAAGTTCGACAGCAGACTTCCGAACAGTTCACGGTGCTCTTCTTGCAATCGGAGATTCAACTGGTGATTACACAATCAATATCGCTCCGGGAACATACCGCGAACTTATTCACTTCAACGGTGCAGCAAATATTACTCTTGCAGGTACAGGAACTAATGCACGCGGAACTGACACCGTAATCCAGTGGACTAACCTTAACAAATGGAACGGTTCAATGGATACTCGTTCAGTTGTTTATTTTGGCAACAAAGCAGGTCAGGTTGTTATCAAAAATCTTACAATCAAAAACACTTGTGACCGTTCTGTTGTTGGAACTGCTGACACTCAGGCAGAAGCTCTCTACGATAAATCTTCTAACAAGCTTGTTGTTTACAATTCAACTCTCTTGAGTCATCAGGACACTGTTTGTACTCGCGGACCTTCTTGGTTCTATGACTGTTACATCGAAGGTGATACAGACTTTATCTGGGGTTACTCTGATGTTGCATTGGTCGAAAAATGTGACCTCAAGTGTCTCCTTGATTCTGCAAAAGCTGCTTCTTCTACAGATGACATATTGTTTGTTTCTCGCTGTGGAACTAAATCTAAGGCAAAACTTGGAAAGGGTTATGTTCTTCTTAACTCAACAGTAACTGTTGAAGATGGAGTAACCTGCTACCTCGGACGCAATGCCGGATCTGGTGACTTCTACGATCAGATTGCGGTAGTAAATACAGCATTTACAAAAGTAGGAAGTGGCTCTGTTTCTACAGACCTCTGGAGCGGTGCTAAGACTTATGACTACATCGACGGAAAAGAAGACAAGGTAGGCCTTAAAGTTTACGGTCTTACAGGTGACATTGATGTAAGCAAGGCAATTGCTCATGTCGGTACAATCTCTGCCGCTGACTATGCACTTGAATTCAACGGACGCCGTGCAGTCCTCAACCGCGTATATGTTGTAGAAGATGACGCTTATGCTGCAGGTTCAAAATGGGACGAAACAGAACTTACAGCATGGGAAACAGATGCAAAGGCTGTTGCAGATGCAAGCGCAGGAAATGTTTATGGTGGTGAAGCTTCAAAATCTTGGATGGTTGAAATTGCTGACAACGGAACATTTACAGATGGTGACATGACAGTTATCGTAAGCGGAGCAAATGCTAACGGACACGGTGCTGAAGTAAAGGCAACAGGAACAACAACTGTAACAATTTCTCTCCCAGCTGGCGGTTACATTCTTGATGCAGGAACCTGTAAGTATGGCAATGCAGATTCAACAACAGATGGAGTAACTACTGTAAACAATTATAAGCTTACCTGTGCAAATACAGATTTCGCTTGTGAATATGTAGGAACTCACACATACAGTTCAGAAGATTGCTATAAAGCAGGTCGTACTGCTAATCTTTATGGTGATATTTACTTTATCCATTCTGACTCAGCTATGGTTATTACATTGCAGAGCAATGGTGTAAAAGAATACTTGCCATTTATAAAAGCAATAAAAGAGCCAAAATATTTTGTAGAAATTGCTGACAACGGAACATTCACTGATGATGACATGACAGTTACAGTAAGCGGAGCAAATGCTAACGGACACGGTGCTGAAGTAAAGGCAACAGGAACAACAACTGTAACAATTTCTCTCCCAGCTGGCGGTTACATTCTTGATGCAGGAACCTGTAAGTATGGCAATGCAGATTCAATAACAGATGGAGTAACTACTGTAAACAATTATAAGCTTACCTGTGCAAATACAGATTTCGCTTGTGAATATGTAGGAACTCACACATACAGTTCAGAAGATTGCTATAAAGCAGGTCGTACTGCTAATCTTTATGGTGATATTTACTTTATCCATTCTGACTCAGCTATGGTTATTACATTGCAGAGCAATGCTGTAAAAGAGTATCTGCCGTTCATTGGTGTAGATAAGTAATTCTGACAGTTAATTCTGTTTAGTTTTTCCCCGTGCCGCGTCCTGTGGTGCGGGGATTTTTTTTGAGTACTGACATGGCTGTTGATTTTTTACAAAATTGTGGTAGTATAAAATTATGCCCAAGATTTTTGTATATAACGGTTATAGGTTTTTCTTTTTCTCAAATGAGGGAAATCCTTTAGAACCTTGTCATGTACATGTCCGAAAAGGAGAAAGTCTTGCGAAATTTTGGGTAGGGGAAACAGTATCGCTTGCTGATAATATTGGATTTTCTGCAAAGGAACTCAGTGATTTGTGCAAAGTTGCAAATGAGAATAAGGATAAGATCAAGGAGGCATGGAATGAATTTTTCAAAAGAAACAGCAAGAGCAAATAAAGTCTGGTTTGACTCGGACAATCTTTGGATTTTGTTTGTGGATGGACGTCAGCTTTCTGTTCCTAAATCTTTTTTTCCTTCATTTTCGAATGCTACAGAAGAGCAGCTTTCTCAGTATGAATTAAGCGGTGGAGGAATAGGCATTCACTGGGATTCTTTAGACGAAGATTTATATGTACCGAATTTGTTAATTAATACAAATATGCAATTAGAAAATAAATATGCTTGACAGGGGACTTTCCCCGCCGTGCGGTGTTTCGGCTTCGCCAGGCACCCTGCACAGCAGCAGCTACCCGTGCCGATTGACTTTTCGGGGGAATGTAGTATATTTATGAGTAAGAGGAGGTTCACATGAAAAAGTATGCGAAGCCCACGACTGGCGCATTTGTATTGAATTCGTCTATGGCCGAACTTTTTTTTAAAGGAAATCATGTCACCTCTAAAGATGTTATCGCCCGCTTTGAAAAAAATCAGCGTCCATCGTCTAATACAAATTCCTCAAAACAAAAATAATGCCCTATAAATTCGGTGAAGATATAAATTACTCAATAGACTTGTTAAAATTTTCTGATAATGCATTTTAATATAGAATCAAAGGAAGCAAAAAATCCTGACGACCATTATTATTTTAGCGATCAGATTATGGGTGAGGTGGTAAAACATTGTCGCAATGTTGGTGAGACGCAGACATTAGTCGATTATATCCTTATTTATGCGGATAAAAAAGCACACCGTTTTTATCAAAGAAATCTTTTTGCCGATTATCAGCCCTTTATGCAAAGGGAACAGAGTCAGGAAATAAATGCACTGATGCCAATGTATATGCAGTTATAGCATACCTTGCGGGTGCGAATCAAGTTCTCGCACACAGCAGCAGCTCCCCCGCTTTGCAGGCAGTTTGCTTGTGGTACGGCGGCATTTCTTTACTCCAGCACCAAATCCACGGCCTCTGCATTGCAGGCCTTTAGCAGGTCTTCCGGGGAGATTACGATTTGCTCACCTCGAATTCCTGCGCTGATATAGATTTTTTCGTGTTTTAGGGCACTCTCATCTATAAATGTCGGATATTTTTTTTTCATTCCGAGAGGAGAGCAGCCGCCACGGATATAGCCTGTGAGGGCAAGCAGTTCCTCTGGCTTTACCGGGTTTATTTCCTTTGCACCGCAGGCATTCCTTGCTTTTTTTAGATTTATCTCGTGCTCTGCACTCTGGCAGAAGACGAAAATTGCCTTGTTTTCGCTCCTCATTACGATTGTCTTAAAGCATGCGGCAGGGTCTATTCCGAGTTTTTCTGCGATTCCGCTGGCTGCTCCGCGACTCAGCTCGTGCTCTCCGTCATCATCATAAGAGAGGATTTCGTATTTGATTTTAAGTCCATCAAGAATTCTCATTGCGTTTGTTTTTTTCATACCGTAATCCTTTTCTTTATGATATAATCATGGAATGAGCCAGAATATTCAAGATGTATTAAGTTCTTTCTCTCAAAAACTCGCCCGTTTTAATAAGTCCCCGGATGCCCAGCGGGTCGTTGCTCCTTCAAAAGATTCTTACTATGAGGAGAAGATTCGGGAGAGGGCAGAGCGGATTAGAAATTCCGTGGTCTCGACTTACAAGATTTACCGTGCTCCTTTCGAGGCTCTTGGTGAAAAATCTGACAGGGCGGCTTCCCTTGACCGGGACGAGCAGGCTCTTCTCAAAGCTTACAATCTCTACAAATCCTGCATGGAAATTGACAAGGAAAATCAGGATGAAATAGGCGCAACTCACATCAAGAATGTGGAGCTTTATTCTCCCCTGGCGGACAAGGCCAGTTACACCTCTGGAGGACAGTTCATCTATCTTCTTTGCTGGCTGTATTTTGAGCAGAATTGTCAGGAATTCTTACCTTATTTTAAGGACTTTGAGAATCATTTCGTGTTATGCTTTTCTCCGTCGGAGAATTTTCAATTTGAAGACGGGCATGAAAAAGAAATATTTGAGCTTGTTAAGGCGGAGTTTTATTCATGACAAAAGATTTGACATGCGGTCATCCCCTGAAAATTATCATCAATTTTGCGCTCCCGGTTTTTTTCGGCTATCTCTTCCAGCAGTTCTACAACATCGTTGATTCTGTAATAGTCGGTCAGTTTCTCGGCGTGGATGCCCTCGCTGCCGTCGGGGCGACAGGAAGCCTTCACTTTATGATTATCGGCTTCTGCATGGGGCTTTGCTCAGGCTTTGCCATTCCGGTTGCCCAGCGTTTCGGTGCCAGCGACTATACATCAATGCGGCAGTTCATTTTCAATTCCTGGTTCCTTGTCCTCATTTTCTCCCTAATTATTACTTCTTTCACAGTGATTTTTTGCCGTTTCATGCTGGTCGCCCTTAAAACCCCGGATAATATAATCGACATGTCATATTCCTATTTCGTCATCATTCTTGCAGGAATTCCCGTTATTTTCTTCTATAATATTTTGTCTGGAATTATTCGTTCGGTTGGTGACTCAAAGACTCCGCTTTACTTTCTTCTTATTTCGGCCGTCCTAAACATCCTTCTTGACCTGCTTTTTATCGCTGTTTTCAAGCTTGGAATTCCCGGTGCGGCCTATGCCACCGTAATTTCAACCCTTGTTTCAGG
>DLYJ01000037.1 GCA_003447785.1 Treponema sp. | reverse complement strand
TTACACCCACTGTGGGGGTAGTTTTTAGTCTCTAATTATAGGGAGTTTGTTATGGAACAGCGGGAAGTTAAAATTCACGGTATTTACCGTCACTTTAAGAATAAGTTTTACATTGTTGAAGATGTTGCCTTTCATTCCGAGACTCAAGAAGAATATGTGGTTTACCGTCGGTTGTACGCTGATAATTCCCTTTGGATTCGCGAAAAGCAAATGTTTCTGAGCGAAGTGGATCACGTAAAGTATCCTGAGGTTAAGCAAAAATGGCGCTTTGAACTGGTGGATTCAATTCAATAAACAATAAATTCTCTTAATTCTTCACGAAAGACAATTCTTGATATATAATAGTATGTATGCAGGATACTACTATTGTTACCAGTTCGCCGGTTGGCAGACATCTGGAAAAGATTGCGGATACGGGAGAAGTTTCGTATCTCATGTTCAACAAAAAAAAGATTAATCTCGTTGCAAAGATGACTATCGGACGGTCGCCTGATTGCAATATCGTCGTTGATAATAAACTTGCAAGCCGTGTTCATGCGGTGATTCAAAAAATCAAGGATGTTTATTTTATCAAAGATGAAAATTCAACCAACGGAACCTTTGTTAACGGACATCGCCTTCCGAATGACAAGTACGTTAAACTTAACCCGGGCGACAAGATTACCATCGGTTCGGTCAATCTCGTTATCTCGTAGGTTTTAATTGAATTTACGGCAGCAACTTTACGACTTTCTCAATTCCTCAAAATTGCCTGATCATGACAGCCTCCTTGAACTGGCGGATAAGGCTGTTTCTTTACTGGAAAATGAAGATTCAGCTTATCGTCCAAAAGAAAAGTCTGATAAAAAGTATTCGGGCGGGCTGCTGGATTTTAGGGGGGATGACAGGCCAATAATTGTTATTCCGGATTTGCATGGGCGCGGATATTTTTTGATGCACTTGCTGGATTACCGGATTCAACTGGATGGATGGGAGGAAAAACTTACTGTTCTGGAGGCTCTTGAAAAGGGGCTTGTTTATGTAATTTTTGTCGGGGATTTGTATCACAGTGAACTTCGCGGTTATGCCAGATGGAAAAAGGCCTACCTTTCATATTCAAAAGGTCAGGTAATCTGTCCTGATATGATTTCTGAAATGCTTGAAAACCTTAATCTCCTCCAGATGGTGATTACTTTAAAGCTTGCCTGTCCAAAATACTTTCATTTTTTAAAAGGAAACCACGAAAACATCCTGAATGAAGAAGGGCGGGGAAATCACGCATTCCACAAAATGGTGGCTGAAGGAGCGATGGTTTATCGTTTTATGAGCGAACAGTACGGGGATGCGCTTCTTTACATTTTAAGCTGTCTTGAACACTGTCTTCCTTTGTGCGCAGTTTTTGACAACCTTGTCGTTTCTCACGCAGAGCCTGCCTTTGTGATGAATAAGACCAGAATAATAAACTACCGGAACAATCCCAATGTGGTTCTCGCCTTGACCTGGACTCCAAATGACGGAGCCGAGATTGGCGCTGTTTCCAAATCAATCAAAAATCTCGTAGGTAAAAAGTGCCGTGACGTTGTCTGGATTGGAGGACACCGTCCCATTAAAGGCACTTATGCTTACCGTCAGAGAAAAAAATATATTCAAATTCATAATCCGGATCAGGAAAATGTTGCTCTGGTTATGCCCGGAAAGAAGTTTGATCCTGAAACCGGCATGATTAGCGTTGCTCCTGCAAACTGATCTCTAACTTGAACTGAAGGACTTTGCCATGGCAGAAAAAATTCCTGAAACAATAGGTAAATACAAGATAATGTCTCTCGTTGCAAAAGGAGGAATGGGCGCCGTTTACAAGGCTGTTCATCCGTCTTTAAAGCGCCTCGTTATCATTAAAAAACTTACCATCCGCAATAACGCAACCGTTAAGGAGCGCTTTAAGCGTGAGGCTCAGATTCTGCTTGATATGCAGAGTCCCTACATTGTTCACCTGTTTGATTATTTTACCGAAGGTCAGAGCCATTATATCGTTGAGGAATTTGTTGACGGTCTTTCTCTTGCACAGCTACTGGACAAACAGGTTGCCCTCGGAACTGAACTTGCACTGCTGATTTTTCATGACGCATGTCTTTCGCTTAAATTTGCACACGCCCGCGGAATTGTTCACCGTGATATTAAGCCGGGAAATATTTTGATTTCAAAGCGTGCTGAAGTAAAACTTGCTGACTTTGGAATTGCCTCATCTGAAAGCGGCGATGAACTTCCACTTACGCCTTCAGCTGATTCCTCTTCTACAAAGGTAGACGGAAACCTGACTCAAAGCGGAGTTACCCTTGGAACTCCTGCCTACATGTCGCCTGAGCAGATTACTGACAGCAGAAGCGTTGATAAGAGAGCCGATATTTATTCAATGGGTGTAATGCTCTATGAAATGCTTACAGGCTCAAAACCTTTCCCTTCAAATCTGAATCCTGAAACTCTCGAAAAAATCAAAAAGGGTAAGTACATAAATCCCCGTAAAATCGACAAAAATATTCCGCCGGTAATTTGCCGCATGATTAAAAAAATGCTCCGGGCAAATCCTGACAGAAGATTCCAGTCCATTGAAAAGGTTATTGCAATTGTAAAAAAATACCTTTCTCACTATAACACTCATAAAATCCGCATTGCCCTTGCTCAGTGCGTGCTTTCAAAAAAACAGCTCACACTGCCTGCCTTTGAACGTAAACAGAATAAGGCTAAAAAAGTCGGTATAATCATTGCCTGTGTCCTTGCCTTTGCGGCAGCCTTCGGTTTTGTGTGGTACAAGGGCTATATTCATAAAACGGTTTTGAGCCACTGGTACCGTGAAGTTGTCATCAATATGCAGATGCCAAAGACTTCAAGCGTAAACAGCGACCTTCCTGTGCGCGCATTCTTCTTTGTGGATGACGGAAATTCCATTCCTGAAGTGAGCGGAACCAGACGTGTATTCAACGAAAAAACAGCGGAAAATTCTGCAAATTCAAAAACCAAAAACTATCAGACTTATCCGGTTTATCTTCGTGAAGGAAACTACCGTGTAAAGATTGCTGCAGGTCCGTATGTTATCTGGCAGTCCCTTAAGGTTGAATCCAAAG
>DLYJ01000149.1 GCA_003447785.1 Treponema sp. | reverse complement strand
TAGAGTTGACACAAGAACAAAAAGAGAGATTCTGTGTCGAAAAACCATGTAGTATCACCTCCTTTTCGTAAAAAAAAGACCGTTCCTCGAAAAGCCTCATCGAATTCGACTCAGCTCTTGCAAAGACGGTCTTTTATATAGAAGAAAATTGAATTTTGAGTTGAAAACTGGAAAGGATTAGCCCGAAGCCCGAAGCCCGAAGCCCGAAGCCCGAAGCCCGAAGCCCGAAGCCCGAAGCCCGAAGCATTATGTGAAAAAAAGTCTTCTTGTCAAGATAATTTGAGAAAAATGCTTTATTTCTGAGAAAACTTTTAACAATCATTAACGACAGTATAACGCAATAAATAAGTAAATTCAAAGAATTCAGACCTTTTTAATAATATTTTTTGAAAATTTTATATTTCGAAAGTTCTGAATGCAGGAGCGCCTTAAATTGATTCAATAGATTGACTATGCTATACTGTCAGCATGACTTTAGAGAAAGACGAATTAAACGGAAAAAAGAAAATCCTCATCATGGTTGCAAGCCCTAAAAATGAACGAAGCGGAACACTTGTACCAACAGAAGCCTTTGTAAACGGAATGCTCTCAACCGGCAACTACGAAAGTGAATATATCTTTATCGACAAAATGAATATCAAGCCCTGCCGAGGCTGCCTCAGTTGCTGGGGTCGTCCCGACGGAAGCTGTTTTATGAAAGACGACGATGTTCCTTTAATCCGCCACAAGCTCGAAACGGCCGATGTCGTAATCTGGAGCTTCCCGCTCTACCTCTTTGGAGTTCCGGGCCAAATGAAATGCCTAATGGACAGAATCGTCGGCATGGTTCACCCCTACATGGGTCAGCAGCTCAACGACCCGGACGCACTCAACAAACCTATGCACGGCCTGCAAAATGTAAAAGAAGGCCAGAAAATTCTTCTGCTTTCAAGCTGTGCCTGGTGCGACATCGATGTGGTTTATGAGCCAATCGTAAAGCAATTCGACATAATCTTGGGACACGACGGCTATCAGCTGGTCGCCTGCCCGCAAATGCGTTCATTGCATCACAGAGGCGGACCACGAAGGCTCAAAATGCTCACCGACAAATACTACAAGGGTGGCGTAGAAATGGCCGAAAAAGGTCTGCTCAGCCAAGAAACCATCGACCTGCTGCAAAAACCTCTTTTCAGCGATGAAGTCTACAAGACCCTCGTTGTGGAATTCGTCACCCACATGTTCGACCGCGACGACAATTTCTAAAATCTCGGGGTTAGGACGATTTTTGTAAAAGAGCTTTTATCTCATTGATTTTGAAAGTCAAGCCAGCGAATTCTTGATTTACCTCGTTCATAAGAATGCTTTCGATTGAATCCTTTGCATTCTTTATTCCATATTCTTTTATTCTTTCACGATTCTTTTTTTATTTAGCGTAGAACCAAAAACCCAGAGTGCACAACCAAGAAGTGCCGCTACAATTCCATAAATCTTAATCTGCGAAAGAATTACCACAACAAAAGACCAGATTCCTTCAAAAACCCCGCCTGGTAGTCCAGCTTCTTTCAAAACTTCAGTTAGGATTCCAGGAACAATTGCTTTTGCAACGCAGCCAGCTATAAAAAGCAGCAGACCGTCTACAAAAGATGGCATACCCACATATTTAAACCATGCAAAAACATTCATGTTGATAAGGAAGATTAACAGTGCCAATACAACGCAAACGCCTACAAAAATTAAGAAAAATTTCAAAGAAAGATAATGTTCTACCTGTTTAAGCACTTCCAAACTTTCTGCATTTTCTTTTTTTGCGGCATCCAAAGTGGCAGTAATTTCTGGAAGTGCCGTCTTCACTGTAATTTCCAAACTTTCATCAAGACCAGTTCTATCTACAGTTTTACCCGTATGCTCTTCAAACATATCAATAGATTTATTTACAACATTTTGAATATCACTGGTATCAATATTCAGGCCAGTAGAAACGCCTGTCATATAGTCCACAACTTCACCAACATATTTATCCACAAATTCAGAAACCTCTGGTGAAGAAAGCACTTCTGCAATAAATTCTGGTTCAATATCAAGGCCGGCAGCATCCAAATAAGATTGCACAATTTTGTTCACGTCCATAGTGGTAAAATCAAGCTGTCTCAAATCCAGATTTTTCAGTGCAGAAGGGTCAAATCCATAACCTAAATCTTCATACTGTGCCAGTGTCAAAACTTTCTCATCCGGGTGAAAAAGTCCATCATCATAACGCAGCCCACCATTAACAGCAACCGGCTTCATCATTCCACTTAAAATCTTTGTAATAGCCGAATAACTGTAATTTGTTCGCACCACTGAAAGCAGCAGAGTTACAAATAAACAAATCCCAAAAATCACACTTAAAATAATTGAGAAAACTTTTTTCATAACATAAATCTCCTTCGTATATCGCTACTGTCCAAAAAAAATTAGGTACTTTTTAAAGTCTGTAATTCGTGATAATGAAGCTGAAGCGAACTGTGCGCCGGTCTCAATAATGGAAAGATGTTTTTGCGAGACCCCCAGTCTCTCCGAAAGCTGTTCCTGAGTCAGCCCAGCCAGCTTGCGATATTTCTTAACATTCTGCCCGAAAAGCACCTGAACACTTTCATTCTCTTCATTCATATAAAAATTATCAGCCAGCAATCATTTTTCTAAAACTTGCACCAAAGTAATAATTATACCTAAAAAGTCATATAATTATTGTTTTTTGCAAAAACCGGTCTTATAATATTACTTTAAGGGAAGAAAAAATTACTTTTTAGAAGGAGAAATGCAATATGAAAAATACGCTTAAACTTGGACTCGCCGCACTTGTAATGCTCTTTGCCACACAGACAATTTTTGCAAAAGACAGAATATCTGCCGGGCTGGAATTCGGTGCAATCGGCTACGAAGGAAAATTCAACCATACAACCACAATTTCAGGCTCCTCAGTAACAATGCCTTACACAAGAGCAACTTTCAATCCAGATTTCCGGGTAAGGCTCGACTTGCCTGTCATAGACATCAGGGAAAATTGCTTCCTGAGCGTAAACCTTGATTATGATTTTTCTTGGTATAATCAGTCTTCAAGCGATTCAAGCGCATTTTATGACAAAACAATTCTTACGCATTACATAACCTTTCAACCAGAAATTGTATTCTCAAAAGGAAATCTAAGATTTATTGCCGGAACAGGTTTAACATTCGGAATTTCTTCTGCTGAAATTGAACAAAAAACAACAAGCACAACAGAAACAGAAGAATACAAAAATTATACATTCATGTGGGATTTTGAGCTGGGGCTTAGATACTACCTTTCAAAACACATTTCCCTGCTTGCGGATTTCACAATCTCAATACCATTCATAAATCTAAAACGAAATGACACTTATTCAAAAACACAATCCGGAAAGACAACGAATAAAATTTATGCCGACACTAACACACATGGCCTATCCGTTCCATATTTCAGCCCGAAAGTAGGCATAAGCTATACATTCTAATTCAGCGCCAGATTTTCCGTCTATCGCTGTTCCGTGGCTCGGTAACCCTCGGTCGTCCGCTCACGCTCCCGACTGGCTTCGCCACCACTCCATAGCGGGGCGGGCTTTTGCGAGCCAGGTGAAGAATTCATCTGCACCAAAGGAGATTATTATGAAACGATTTTTCGTAATTTTAATGACATTATTTCTTAGCTTAAACGCATTTGCGGAATTGAAGTATATAGAAATCAGCTCAAAACAAAACCTTCCAATGGTTCGCATAAAAACAATTGAGGATTTTGAAGCAATAATACGAAACTATGATATTTCACTTGTCTTTCTGCAATATGATATAGAAACAAGGCCGTCATCCGCTTTATCCTTTCAACCGCTTACAAAAAGTAACGAAGCTTTCGTTATTGCAGAAAATACATATTTCATCTTTTCGCTGGAAGGATACAAAACCCTTGCAGACTATAAAGCTGGAAAGAACTCAAATTACAAGAGCGCATATGATTATGAGCAGGCAAAATCACTCGGTATAGATGATGCTGAATTCTTCTATTATTACACACGCAATTCATTCCATAATGTTGCTGATGCAAACGAGGCATATAAAAATGGATTCGTTCTCTACAAAGCCTTCAAATCAGAAACAAATTTTATATCCGGCCAAAAATATCTGGCAGTCATCGAAAACAATCCCAAAAACCAAGAATCCGATGCCTACTATGAAGCAAAAAAAATGGGCTATGCAAATTATAAGGATTACAAGGAATACCTCAATTACTCTGCGAAAGGTTTTAAGACAAAAGATGAATATCAAGCTGCAAAGTCAAAAGGCTTCTCAAACGCCGGAGAAGAAAAAACCGCAACCGAAGCCGGATTCACAAATAACGAAGAATATTCTGATGCAAAAAGCCTCGGCCTAAATACAAAATCAGATTTCACAACCTACAAAGAAATTACCAGAGCAATTGACAATATTATAGAAGAACGGAAACTTCCCAAAAAACATGCAACTCTCTATTACTTCATTCAAAAACTCCCAAAAAGCGAATGCGCAATTTCTATACTCTCAAAAACCCTCACGGACAATTACAATGAGAACAGCCCGGAACTAAAAAATGCCCTAAATTCATATTTGAAAACAGGACCTGTCCAACAGGCAAACAAGACAACCAAAGCAAAAATCAAACCTAGAGCCTCAAGTCCCTATCCGCAAATTACAAACAACTCGGATTTATTTTCAGAAACTAGGCTGAAAGAATTTTTCGCCTCTATAGATATATCACAACTTGGAACCTACAGCAGCGATAGTGAGATTTTCAAGAAAAAGTGATGCAAACTGAAAAAAAGAGCAAAAGAATTTAGCGATAATATATAGACAGGTTTTTCGCCCTCCACGGTTAAATTTTGATGCAGTTTCAGCAATCACTTTTTAACCAAGGAGGGACTTTCCTTTCTTTCAATCTTAGCCAATACTTAATTTATAAAACCCTTCTGGAGAATTATATGCTTGAAAACTACTACACTTACAAAGCAAAGATGTTAGATTTATTCCTGAAAACTATGGGCGAAGGATTTCCAGAAATAATTTTCAAATATAATGAAAATTTAAAACCAAATAATCTGAAGCAGAAAGTTCGCTCAATGAATAATGGTGATATGAATTCTTATTCCGAAATCGATAATGCAATTATCAATTGTATAAAAGCATTTACTGAAGGAGAGTTTTCTGATAAATCGATGATGTTTTCTGAAAAAAATGCATCAGACAAATATTGGACTTCATTTAATGAACTTTATAAGTATTTTTCAGATTTTAATTTTAATGATAATTTCTTCTATGAATCTTTCACTGATGCTTTATCTTATATGATTGCAAAAAACTTTTATACAGAAATCTCCTGCGAAAATTACAATAATGAAAAATCTAAGCGAACAGAAGAAAATCAAATGATTTCTTCGACAAAAGATGAGTTCATGTCTGAAGAGAAATGGAATGAATATCATGAATGGCAGATTCGATGTTTTCGTCCCGAATATTCTTATTCAATTTCTGATGTACGATTTTACAAAAAAAATAACAAAACTTTCTTTACATGGGTAATCAAAGAATTTAAGAAAGCTCTTTCATCTGACAAGGTTTATGAAAGTATATTAGAAATTGTTTTCAGAGGAGAACTTGGAGTTTCTACATCATTTGAAAAATTGCTAAAAAAGCCAGGAAACCGAAAATGGTCAACCTTTAAAAAGCTTTTCAGCAACGAGCAAAATGATAAAAATTTATGGGAAATTCTAAACAAAGACAGCAAATATCTCGCAGCTTACCAAATCTTTCAATCAAGGATGTTCGTAGCATATTGTCTGGAAAACTTTTGCGCTTCGTTGCCAAAATTTGTAGGTGATGAGAATGCGCAGGAACTTATAAAAATCATTACAGGTGATGTTTCTCGTAAAAAACCGGAAGACTTCCTTATCCCCAATCATGAAGAAAAAACAAATGCAATGTTAGAAACATTTAAAGCCGCTTGGGAAAGACCCTTAAATTCAGAGAAAGACATTCTAAGTATTCTGCAGAATTTTGACAAAGATTGTCCTGCAACAGAAACATTCAAGGCTTATTTCTCTATCTATCATAAAAGTCTTAGAAGGAATCTTACAGAAAATCAAATACACGAAGCATTTGACCTTTGTATGGAAAACAGCATTTATTTTGAAGGAATCGAAATGCACAATTATTTGAGATCTATTAAGCAAGGAAATATTTATGAGTAAAGATGAGATTGACCGCCTTTTTAACATACTATGTGAAGAAGCAAAAAAAATTAATGCCTGGGAAGCCTTAGAGTTAATAAAACAGGCACAAAGAGCTTTCGCTTGTGCAGATTGGTTTCTTAACAAATAAAAATTTTCTTGCCGTAAAATGAAATCAGTTCTAAAATATTACCAATAAGGTAAAATATCCACCAAAAAAGGAGATTCCCATGAAACGACTTCTTACTTTATCCGTCATCTTCCTCTTAACACAGCTCTTTTTCAGTTGTGCTACGCTCGACAAACTTAACAGTTTTTCCGCCTCAATGAATAAAAAATCTGAAGACTCAATGTCAAAGAAGAATCAGGACACAGATAAATGGGACATCGCAAAGCTCGACACTGCCCGAAATGTTGATTATCTTTCAACTATCGAAAAAGATGTCATCCTTGAAATGAACAAAGCCCGCTCAAATCCAACTCTGTATGCAGAATTATATATCACCCCCAGAACAAAAAAGTTTGACGGAAAAATATACAATGACAGCATTGTAACAAATGAAGGTATTACGGTTGTTAACGAGTGTATTTCTTACATGAAAAAATCTAAGCCACTTTCCATTCTAAATCCCGAGAAGGGGCTTTCCCTCGCTGCACAATACCATTCAAGCACACAAGGCGAAACAAATCAGACAGGTCACACAGGCGTTGACGGAAGCGATCCATTCAGCCGAATCAAAAAATATGGTACTTTCAAAACAGCCGGTGAAAATATTGATTATGGCGCAAAGTCTGGTCGAGACATTGTCGTTCAGCTTTTGATTGACGACGGAGTTTCGAGCCGTGGCCATCGCAAAAACATTATGAACAAAGATTTTTCATCAACTGGTGTTGGCTATACGAAAAAGCACAAAGCTTACGGTTCAGTTTGTGTAATCACCTATGCTGGTGGCTATATGGAGAAATAATTTTATTTTTCTGTTACACTTTCCCCATGAAATCTCCACTCACCACACTATGCTACATCGAAAAAGACGGCTGCTATCTCATGCTGCATCGTGTCACCAAAAAGAATGACATCAACCACGACAAGTGGATTGGTGTCGGCGGACACTTTGAAGAAGGCGAAAGCCCGGAAGACTGCCTTTTTAGGGAAGTCAAGGAAGAAACAGGGCTAACTATCGATAGTTTTAGATTTCGAGGAATCGTGACTTTCATTTCTGATGATGACCCGGCCGAATATATGCATTTGTTTACTACCGATAGTTTTCATGGCCAAATTATTGATTGTGATGAAGGAAAGCTTGAATGGTACCCGATAGACAAAATCGACGAGCTGGAGCTGTGGGAAGGCGACAAAATTTTCTTCAGACTGCTCCGGGAAAATGCCCCCTTCTTTTCGCTCAAACTCGTCTACAAAAAAGGAAAGCTGATTGAAGCTGTTTTGAACGGTAAAAAAGCTTGAGACAGTAACGCCCTTCGTTTTCGGCGTTACTCAAAAGTCCCTATTTCTCCAGTTTGTTCAAATCCTTTTCAAACTTACGGTCGTTAGCTTCTTTTGCCGGACGATAGAGAATCAGCACATTGCCAATCAGGCGAACCTTTGTTGAGTCGGTTTTTTGCGCGATTTCATTGCTCAACTCTCGCTTTTCGTCTTTAAACTCGTTGAACTTTACTTTGATAAGCTCATGTTCTTCCAGCAGTCGTGAAATCTGGGCAATCTGATTTTCAGTGACTCCGGCTCCACCGACCTGTACAAGCGCATTCAAGCCCTGAGCATTCTTCTCCAAAAATTTTCTCTGTTTTGCGTTAATTTCCATGCTGACATTATAAGTTTTATGCCATTAAAAAACAACAGTTGAGAGTTTTCATTTTTTTCTATATAATTAAACATTGTTATGCTGGATTCATTTCAGCATCTTTAAAAATCGAGGAAAATCATGCCAAAAATCGAAGTAAACGAAAAACTCTTTTTTAATCTTCTTGGAAAAAAATACGA
>DLYJ01000129.1:9990-10679 GCA_003447785.1 Treponema sp. | reverse complement strand
GCAATTTTTTTGTCCAGAATCACATAGGAGTTGTATGCCATTCCGTTTGGAACATCAAATTGTCCTTCAAATAAATCGATCTCATGATCATCCACACCGATGTACTTGATTGAATCAGTTATAGTTTGCATGTTTTTTCCTTACTGTTTCTTAAAGCTTGAATCTTTGAACTTCATTCAAAAGTGTATCAATGCTTGCTTTATTGCTTTCTGACACGGAATTTACATCCTGAATTGTTCCCAGAATCTGCTGTGTACCGTCAGCCATTTCCCGTATTGAATTGGAAATGTGTTCAGTAGTTTTCTGCAGGATTTCCATTTCACCTACAATCTGCTGACCGCCTTCCAGCATTTCAGCAGAACTTGCCTTAACTTCGCTGGTTGAATCATCAATGTTCTTCATTGCGAGCATTACCTGAGAACTTCCGGTTTCCTGTTCCTGCATGGCAGACATTACAACATCTTCCTGCTGTTTAACAGTATGGGTCAATTCAAGAATTGAACCAAACTGGTTCTGAACGTGGCGTGTACTTTCGCTTACGCCCTTGATGACAGAACTGAGGTTTTTAAGACTCTTTGTAATATTTTTACCCTGAACATTACTCTGTTCAGCAAGTTTACGGATTTCATCAGCTACAACCGCAAAACCCTGTCCGGCTTCGCCAGCGTGTGCGGCTTCGATTGCGGCGT
>DLYJ01000129.1:0-9939 GCA_003447785.1 Treponema sp. | reverse complement strand
GCGTTCATGGCAAGAAGGTTTGTCTGTGACGCAATGTTCTGGATTACGTTTGAAGCTTCCATCAAACCGCTTGATTCCTTGAGGATTTCTTCTGAAAGGTTAACTGCTTCTTCAACGCGTTTGTGACCTTCGTTAGATGCAGTTTCAAGCTGTTCAACAGTGTCCGCATTCTTTTCAAGAATACGGGTTACGCTCTTAATGTTTGCAACCATCTGGCTGACAGCAGCAGAACTTTCTTCAACCCCCGAACTCTGGTTTTCGATACTTTTGTTCAGGTTCTGGATGTTGCCGAGAATCTGTTTTGTTGCCGCAGCCGCTTCCTGAACGCCCGCGCTCTGGTTTGTCATGTCGTCGCGAATTGTATTGATGTTACCTACAATCTGCTGAACGCTTGCAGAAGTTTCCGTCATGCTTTCGGCAAGGTTTTCTGCCACATCATTTGTGCTGTGAACGTTATCGATAATGTCTTTTATCAACTGTTTTGTTGACTTATGACTGTCGTTAAGGTCGTTGACAAGAAGGCCAAATTCATCGCGGCTTATTACAGCAAGTTCTTCCCTCGAGTAATCACCCTTTGAGAAGGTTGAAATAAAGGCGCTGACATGCTCTACGCGCTTCATAAATCCTACGAGAAGCATGCGGATGTCTATCGTATTCAAAACGGCGCTGACGATTGCAAGGGGGAGAATTTTGACCATACTTACTTTTATCATCGCGTCAGACGATTCATTCATTTCGGCTTTGAAAATTGTAAATGGTGCCATAATTGCGAGCAGAATACCGCAGGAAGTTAAAATTGCTACAAGTGTATCCCGGGCAATAAGACCAAAAGCCATATCCTTTTTTCTGAATACGAGGAAACTCATCCAGTGTTCAAAACTTTCAATCCAGAAAATATAACAGAGAATTGCGCTCAAAACGGTGTTTCCGAAATGGAGGCCTGTAAAAGCGGCAATATCAACAGGATAACCAAGGGCAGCCAGTTTATGAGCAACAAAAATTGCAAATATAATGTTTCCGCCGATTGCCACGCCGATTGTTCCGTTTACAAGGAGGCTCTGTGTTTTGTTGCATTTGTCAGTGCTTTCTTCTGAGCCGTCAAAAGCTGCAACTGTATTGTAAACATAGCGGTTTGCAAAAATACCCCAGAGCGCCATAAACAAAACAGTTATAAGTACTGCCGGAGATGTAAAAATTCGGAACGCAATTCCAAAACGCCCGCCAAGAGATACCTCAGGACCACCAAAAACTGCTGTACCAATTGAATATGCAAAGGTGTAAATAATAGGCACAAAGTATATCATTATGTTTAAAAGATATAACTTTCCCGGCACTGTTCTGCTGTTAGCTGTTTGAGTAGACATATAAACTCCCGTTAATTTTTATGAATAACCTTGTGTAAAACTAATCTGCTGCGACTTCGTATTCACCGCGGGTTATTTTGTCGTAAAATTCTTTACGTATCATTGGCTTACCAAAAAGATATCCCTGCAAACGCTGACATCCTGCTTCCTTAAGGAATTTGTAGGCGTCTTCTGTTTCGACACCTTCCGTCAAAGTTTGCATTCCTATCTTCTGGGCAAGTGCTATTATACTGGTTAAAATTGGTTGCGTCTTTTGGTTTTCAGAAAATTTAGACAAAAATTTCATGTCGATTTTCATCATATCAAAATTAAAGTCTTTCAATACGTTCAATCCTGAATATCCGGAACCAAAATCATCAAGCCAAAGAGCATAGCCCTGCTTCCTGAATTGTTCCATTGCGTCCTGAATTTTCTTTCCGCTGTCTGCAAGGGCTGTTTCCGTAATTTCTACGTGAATCTGATCCTTTGTAATTCCGTATTTCTGAATACATTCATTCAATTCGGCAACCGGGTCCGTAAGTTCAAAATCAAGACGCGAAAAGTTGATGCTTACCGGAATCAACGGATGATTTTCTTCGCGGGCCTGCTTTAAATCCCTGCAGACACATTCCATGATGTACATATCAAGTTTATGAATCAGATGATATTCTTCCAGTGTCGGGACAAAAGAAGCCGGTGACATAAATCCGTATTCAGGGTCAATCCAGCGTGCAAGGGCTTCGGCGCCGCAAATCTTTCCGTTTTTGGCCAAGACTACCGGCTGGTAATACGGCATGATGTAACCGTTTTCAATTGCCTTGTTCAAATTGTTGATTACATAACGCTTAATCTTAAAATCCTTGTCCATTGATTCATCATATTCAACAATGAGCTTGTTAAAGTGCTTTTTGATTGTTGAACATGCATAACGGGCGTGGTCACAGTCAAGACTCGGACTTTCATCACGGTCTTTCGGAGTGTAAATTCCGCACTTCAATCCAAGTTGAATTGATTTTTCCTGGGCAACGATTTTTTCCTGGATTTTTTGAATTTTTTCTTCAAGTCCCTCTGCATTAGCAAGGACAACAAAGTGGTCATCTCCGTAACGGGCAACAAGGTTATCCGGGAAAAAATCTTTTATAATCTCGGCAACTGTCCTTAAAAGGGAATTTCCTTCGTTAAAGCCGTATTTTTCGTTGTAGTTTTTAAAATTCTCAAGATCCAAAAATACAAACCGCAAGTTCCTGATGTCTACAGATTCATCCTGCAGGATATCTTCTGCTTCGTGGCGGAAATTCCGCATATTGTACAGGCCAGTAAGTTCATCAAGAAGTGATTTATCCCTCAAATACTCATTCAGGTTTCCGAGAGACTCAGCTTTCTGGGCTTCAATTCTTCTTTGATGATGAATATTGATTGAACTCATCAAAAGAACGAGCCAGGCTGTAAACGAATTAAACCTGATGCTGTAAGTAAGCGGTGTGTGAATATTACAAAGATAGAGAAAGAGTTCAAATGTGACAGTTAAAATCAGGAACGAAACAACCGGATGCCAGACAAAGAGCGAAGTAACAAAAATTTCCATCGTTAAAAACAGGAAAACTCGTCCGCCCCAGTCATAACTCATATACGAAACATATAAACCAAAACCCAGGGAAACTATTGTAAAGACAATTTTGATTAAGGTTCCAATCCATTTGTTATGGATTTTTCTCTTTATATACAAAAGCGAATAAATGAGCATGAAAAGTGCTGTTAAAAGTAAAATTACATAAGAGACACCATGCTTAAGGTTCCAGGCAGAATCGACCACCAGATCCTGGGCAACAGTCTTTCTGAAAAGTCCGATTATCATCCAGGTTTCTAAAAGACAAACAATAATGCCGATAATTATGCCAGACCTTACGTTCGATTCGAATAAGTAATTTTTTACATAATCACTAAACGAATACCGCGCAAATGTTTTTTTAATCTTTTGAATCAGTCCTCTCATTCACCTGTATTCCCTTATATTAAATTATCACACCTAAATCTAGAATTCTCAATTAAGTAAGATAAATAACAGATTGTTCTTTGCGATTTTTATCGTGCAGTCGACATTTTTATGAATTACAATTAAAATAGTTTAATCAATTTTTTTAGAGGTATCTAATGAGCAAAATTGCCATCAGAATTAACCCGGCTGACGCAGTTGCAGTTGCACTCCAGCCGCTTTCAAAGGGAACTCAGGTTACCCTCGAAGCCATGGACAATGTTCCAGAAGTTACAGTTACTTTGCAGGAAGATATTACTGCAGGTCATAAATTTGCAATTCGACCGATTAAAAAGGACGAACCTGTAATCAAATATGGTTATCCGATTGGTGCTGCCTCGGAAGATATCGATATCGGTAAGCACGTTCATACTCACAATATCCACACATTGTTAAGCGAAGCCGCTTCTTACTCTTATGACGAAGCAAAGGCAAAGGCTGCTTACGACGCATGGTACAAAGAAACAGAATCTCTGCGCCAGAACGTTCCAACCGTAAATGTATATAAAAGACCTGACGGCCGCGTTGGTATCCGTAACGAAATCTGGATTGTTCCTCTCGTTGGCTGTGTAAATAAAATCTCTGAAACTCTCGCAAACTGGGCAAATGCCAAATACTGCAAGGGTGAACCAAAACCAAACAAAAAAGGCGGTCTCGAAGGCTTCCACGTATGGACACATCCTTACGGCTGTTCTCAGATGGGCGGCGATAAGGAAACCACAGCAAAAATTCTTGCAGACCTTGTTCACCATCCTAACGCAGGCGGCGTTCTTGTAGTTTCCCTGGGTTGTGAAGAAAACAACGTTCCTTACTTTAAGGAATTCCTCGGTGACTACGATGAAAACCGCGTAAAATTCATGATAACACAGCAGAGCAAAGATGAACTCAACGACGGTAAAAAGCTCCTCAAGGAACTTGCTTCTTACGCTAAGAAATTCAAGCGCGAAGAACGCCCTCTCACAGACATCGTTCTCGGAATGAAGTGCGGTGGTTCTGACGGTATGAGCGGAATCACGGCAAACGCTTTGATCGGCCGTATCTGTGACGCAATGACAGGAATGGGCGGACGCGTAATGCTCACTGAAGTTCCGGAAATGTTCGGTGCAGAACAGATGCTCATGAACCGCTGTGTTGATCAGGCAACTTTTGAAAAGACAGTTAATCTTATCAACGGATTTAAAGATTACTACGCAAGACATAATCAGGTATGCTACGAAAACCCTTCTCCGGGAAACAAAGCCGGCGGAATCACAACCCTCGAAGACAAATCCCTGGGTTGTGTTCAGAAAGGCGGTAAGGCACCAGTTACAGGCGTTCTCAAATACGGTGAACGTCTTCCTCAGGATACAACAGGCCTGACCCTTCTCGAAGGTCCGGGAAACGACATTGTTTCTACAACAGACATGACAGCTGCCGGCGCAAACATCATCCTGTTCTCTACAGGCCGTGGTACTCCTCTTGGAGCACCGGTTCCAACCGTAAAAATTGCAACTAACCATCCTCTTGCCGAGACAAAGGCAAACTGGATCGACTTTGACGCTGCAGAACTTCTCGACAGCCCGAGCGACCAGGTTCGTGACAAACTGCTTGCTTTGATCTGCGACATCGTTTCAGGCCGTGCCGTTACAAAAAATGAACGCAACGGTTACCGCGAAATCGCAATCTTCAAGGACGGAGTAACACTGTAAGTTGAACTAACTGCGGCGGAGGCTAAAAAATGTCTTGGATAGAGAAAATCGATATAACAGGCTCTTCGGCTTCTGTCGCAGTAATTTCAATTTCCACAATTCTTCTGCTGGGCTTTTTGATGACCCGTATCACCAAAAAGCTCCGCCTTCCAAATGTAACTGCATACATTACAGCGGGCATTTTAATCGGCCCGTACTGTCTTAATCTTATACCTTCAACAATCATCAAGGGCATGGACTTTCTTCCAGACATCGCCCTTGCATTTATAGCCTTTTCAACCGGCCAGTTTTTTCGGTTAGATGTCCTTAAAAAAAACGGAATCAAAGTCGTCATCATCACGCTTTTTGAAGCTCTTCTTGCCTCGGTTTTTGTATTCATCCTTACATATTTTGTTCTACACCTCAACCTTGCCTTCTCAATAGTGCTTGCAGCCCTTGCATCCGCTACGGCTCCAGCTTCCACCATGATGACTATCCGGCAGACTGGGGCAAAAGGGGATTTTGTAGAAACGCTTCTGCAGGTAGTTGCCCTTGACGATATTGTAGGATTGCTTGCCTATAGCGTGGCAATTTCAATTGCAATACATTCTTCCACAGGAGAAGCTTTTTCTATTTTCCGAATTCTTGTTCCAGTTTTCACAAATGCACTGGTTCTCTTCCTTGGAGCCGTTTTTGGCGTACTGCTTTCATTGCTTGTGCGACCAAAGACTCGTAGCAACGACAACAGGCTCATAATCTCGGTGGCGCTTCTTTTTGCTTTTTGCGGAATATGCACAATTTTTGAGGTTTCTCCCCTTCTCGGCTGCATGTCAATGGGAACAATGTACATCAACATGACAGACGATGACAAACTTTTCAAACAACTCAATTATTTTTCTCCGCCATTTTTGCTAATGTTTTTTGTACGCTCTGGAATGAGTTTTGACCTTAGAGCTCTGGTAAACCATACTGGCTCAATCGGCTCTTCACCCCTTATATTAATTGGGGTTCTTTATTTTATAGTCAGAATTTTAGGGAAATATGCTGGAGCTTTTCTTGGCTGTCTCGTTTCAGGTAAACCAAAAGAAACAAGAAATTACCTTGGTCTTGCCCTGATTCCTCAGGCAGGAGTCGCAATCGGTCTTGCAGCCCTTGGAGCACGTTCACTTAAAGGCGAGGTAGGCACTGCCCTTGAGACAATCATTCTTGCATCCAGTGTTCTTTATGAACTTATTGGACCGGCGGCGGCAAAACTTTCCCTTTATCTTTCAAATTCCTATTCAACCAAACTCGAAGATTTGGTTAATGTAAATGAAAAAAACGCTGATGGCAAGGAAAAATCACAGGTTGAACTTTTAATCGACAGAATTCAAAAAATTCAGCAGGAACTTCCCGTCCACACAATCAATGAAGCTGAAGAAGCTTATACAGAAGCCGCAGAAAGTCATTTTGCAGACAGAGCACAAACCCATAAAGAAAATTTAAAACAACCCATAAGGAGAAAAAAGTAAAATGATAAATGATCCAATTGCACACTTTCTGGGAGAATGGTCCGTTTCGCTCAATTTGTATTCAATTTTTTTGAGGCTTGCAGTTTCGCTTTTGCTGGGAGCAATTATCGGCTGGGAGCGTTCAAGCAAACGCCACAGTGCAGGATTACGCACGTTTATCATGGTAAGTTTGACTTCTACCATAATCATGATGCTCGATATTTTTATCACACGAAACTACGGCGTAAAAATATTTTTGTTTTCGGCAATTTCCATCATTTCAGTTGCACGCATCGCAACCCGGACACTTTATTTCAGTTCAAGAAACCAGATTACAGGCCTCACAACAAGTTTTGCGCTCTGGGCAACTTCAATTCTCGGACTTGCTCTTGGCATTGGATTTTACACAGTAACATTGTGTGCCTTTATTTTAATTCTGTTCTGTCTTTCAAGCCTGCCGGCCCTGGAATTCTATCTTAAAAACCGTTCAAACCATTTTGAAATTCACCTGGAATTAAAAAACAGCCTCAACCTGCAGAACTTTGTAACTACAATCCGTAAACTCGGGCTCACAATCGATGCAATCGAAATGAACAATGCCTACGCAAATTCGGGACTGAGCGTTTATTCAATTGCTCTAACGATTAAAAGTAATGAACTCAAGCAGTACAAAACCCACACGGAAATAATTCAGGCATTACAAACCCTGGACTACGTTTACCACATCGAAGAAATTTAAAAAAAAGAAGGCGCCTTGTTCGGCGCCCTTTTGGATGCAAGTACCACTCATCGGGTAGCATCACCTCTATACTCTGCTTAGCTGCAGAAAGCTTGTTAACGTACGTTTAACCTCGGCAGGTTATTTATTTTTGTCGGAAATTGCATAACGCCTCCTGTCGTGCGGCGGGTGTAAGTCCTCATCTCTTTCCTCACCACGATTTAATCATACCACGACCTGTGGAGAATGCAATAAAAATTGTTGTTATTTTTAAATTTTTAATTTATTGAATTTTTGTCTTTTAAGTTTGTGGCGTTTACCAGTATAATTTTATTTGAGGGGAAACACTGATGTCACAAAATCTAATCGGACAGACTCTTGTTCAAAACATTTCCAGACCAGAAAATGTATTTGTTTTTCCAACCCAGATCGCATGCGATTTATGGGCAGACTGGACCATTCAAAATTCTTCGGCCAGAGCCGTTGCCATGGAGCGTTTTATTCCATGGGATGATTTTAAGGCAACCGCAATCCGCAGCGTACACCAGGATAAAAATTCAATTCCAGGTGAAATGCGAAAAATCTTTGCCATCCAGCTTATACAGGAAAATGCAAAGTCTCCTTTTTTGAATTCAATTATTCCCCAGGATTACGCCAAAACAGCGGTTGCTTTTGCAAACTGGATTGCATCAATGCTGTCGAGCCTTGCCATCTGGAAAAAGTATTTTGACAAACACAGTGCCTCTAACCCCATCGATGATGAAGATAAGGATATTCTTGAAATTTACAGACGCTACCAGCAATTTCTGGACAAATATTCCCTCTTTGACCCGGCCTGGGAAAAACCGCCTTTTAAGGCAGACAACAAACATTACTTTGTTTTCTTTCCAGAAATTCTCACCGATTACGAGGAATACCGCCCGATTCTGCAGGAATGCAAGGACTTTATCACAATAGTTTCCTTTGAAGGCGACGACGGACAGCCAGTTGCCAATGCAGACTTTTTTACCGATTCACGCACCGAAATTAAGAATCTGGCCATCAAAATCCGGGAGGCACACGATAAAGACAAAATTGAATGGGATAAAATTGCCGTAAACGTTCCAGACATGGAAAGTTACGGACCTTACATTGACCGTGAACTGGAATTGTATTCGATTCCCCACGTAGTGCGCTCTGCACGCCCATTGTCTCAGACAGCAGGCGGCTCCTTATTCAATTTAATCAGCGACTGCGTTAACGAAAACTTCAGCTTTTCTTCCCTCAAAAATCTTCTGCTGACGATCGAACTTCCATGGGCCGACAGCGAATTAAACAACAGGCTTATTTCATTCGGTCAAAACAACAATTGTCTGTGCAATTTTGAACTCAACAGCAGTCCCCTGGACATCTGGGAAAAAACCTTTGATTCGATTCTGTGCGACAAAAGCATTATTAACTTTTACAGGAACTTAAAGCACGCACTTCTCAAAATTACAGGTTCAAAAAGTTTTGAAGAAATCCGCGACAATTATTTTTCTTTCCGCGAAAAATTTTTTGACATGGATAAATGCAGCGACTTTACGGACAAAATCATCAGCCGCTGTATTATTGAACTTGGCGGTTTAATCGATCTGGAAAAAGTCTTCAGCGAATGCTCAATTCCGGATCCGTACAATTTTTTTATAAGTCTCCTGGACGAAAAAGTTTACCTTGAACAGGCCAACGAACGGGGAGTGCAGATTTTGCCCTACAAGACAGGTTCCTCGTCTCCTTTTGACCGCCACTTTATCGTGGATGCAAGTCAGGCTTCAACTTCGATAATTTATAAATCCCTTTCATTTTTGCGCGAAGACAAACGCCTGAAAATTCTGGGCGGTCTTGCCCACGAAGACCCCAACGTTACAAGAACCTTTCTGCGCCTCTACAAAATGAACTCTCTTGCAGGCGCGGCTTATTTTTCATGCGCGGCCAAAACTTTTACCGGTTACTCCCAGACTGCAAGCGACCTGACCGAAAAAGATTTTACTAAAAATCCGCCGGACTTCCTCAACAAAAACTCTTTCAGCCTAGAAAAAGACTGGTATCTGGAAAAAGGAAAATTCCCGGAGTCAATTTATTCAATTCAACGCTCAGGCGCACAAAAGTGGCTCCTTGCAAATGAACATTACGAGGCCGATACCAGCAAGGCTTTTGACAACCTCGATAAAATCATTAAAACCAACCGGATGAGGGACGGCGAAAACTGCAGCGTCTCTTATTCTGCAATGCAGGCCTTTTTTGAATGTCCTTATAAATACTGCCTGAACCGCATTCTTCATATTAAAGAACTCAATCAGGAAACTGATTTGATGGACAGGTATTCAAAAGGAAACCTCAACCACAAAGTCCTCGAACTTTACTTCAATTACTACAAGGAAAATCACTATTTGCTCCCAACAGCAGATGAAGTACTTTCAAAGCACAATTCAATTGTCATTTCTGATTGCCTTGATAAAGCAATTAACGACGACGAAAATTCCCCCATGGCAAAATTCCTGCTTAGTACCACCAGGGTAGACCTTTTGCAGGACATAACCGAAGCAATACAGGGTATCTGCGAAAGATTTTTTGATCATTATGTTTACGCTGTGGAAGAAAACTTTACTTTCAAAATTCCTTCCCTGAACGCCATGTGCGAAGGAAAAGTAGACCTTCTGCTTCAGGACCC
>DLYJ01000173.1 GCA_003447785.1 Treponema sp. | reverse complement strand
GCAGGCTTTCTTGCAAAACTTGCCTACCAGAAAAGACAGTTGAATACTTCAACAAAACCACGTATTTTTATCGTCTGTCAGCGTGCATTCCAGGCGACAGTTCCCAGTCCGGACTATATGCGTTCGCTCATTTTCAGCATTTTTAAGGGCCAGGAAACAGATCCTCAACAAATTGCAGAAAAACTTACAAAGCTCGGCTACACAAGGGTTCCCCGGGTTACAGTCACGGGCGAATTTACCTTACGGGGTGAAGTTCTCGACGTTTTTATGAGTTCGGCAGAATGTGCCCACCGTATAGTTTTTGATTTTGACACGATTACAAGCATAAAAACATTTAATCCTGAAACACAGTCCACAATCGACTCAGTTGATAATCTTTTAATTTATCCCATGAAAGAAATCATCTGGAATGATGAATTAATCGACCGCTTTGAAAAAACAACCGAATTCGACAGTCATCTTGAACTTACAGAAGACGCTAAAAAACGAAAGGACAAAATGGTTTCAGATTTAAGGCAGTTCGGACAGACAGAAGGGGAAGAACTCATTTATCCTGTCCTTTTTGATGAATTATACACGGTGCTGGATTATCTCAGTGAAGATTCAATCGTCTTTTATTTTGACTGGGACCGCCTTTGCAACGCCCAGGACAGCTTTAACCGCGAGTTTTCGGGAATGTACCGTCAGGCACGGCAGGATTTTCCGGCTGTGGAAGTAAGCCAGATGCTTCTGCCTTTTGATGAGGTTGTAAACATTCACACTAAATCAGTTAAATTCCGCACGCTGCACCAGAATCAGGAAAACGAGCAGAATAAAAACACGGATATTAAAATTGAATGCGGGGCGGGAAAAAGTTTTTTTGGAAATATAAATTATTTGAAGGATGAATTGAATAATTTGATTTCCCATAACTGGAATGTTGTAATTTTTGCAGACAACCCGAATCAGTCAGTTCGTATCAAAGAAATTTTATCTGATTTTGAATTAAAAATTCTTCCGTATCCAATCAGCGGCGGTTTTGCAATTGAAAAAAACAGGACCCTAATAATTCAGGAAAATGAAATTTTTGGAAGACGAAAGCACGTTCCAAAATCCCTAGGCAGGGTAAAAAGCCAGGCCATCGACACCTTTGTTGAATTAAACGAAGGTGACTTTGTAGTTCATGTAAATTACGGTATCGGTCAGTTTAAGGGAATCCAGCGTGTCAAAGCCATGGGAAACGAACGGGACTACATCAAGCTGGAATACGCAGACGAAGACGTAGTTTTTGTCCCCATTGAACAGGTTAACCTTATTCAGCGCTATATCGGAAACGAGGGCGAAAAACCGCATCTAGACCGTCTCGGTTCAAAAGCATGGGAAAACCGTAAGAACAAGGTAAAAAAGGCCGTCGAAGATCTGGCACAAAAACTTATTTCACTGTACAGCCGCCGTCAGGCAAGCCGCGGTTTTCCGTTCCCGAAAGATAATGAATGGCAGGCCGCCTTTGAAGCAAGCTTTCCTTATGAGGATACGCCCGACCAGTACACAGTCAGCAAAGAAATCAAAGAGGATATGGAAAGGCCGGTTCCCATGGACCGCCTTGTCTGCGGTGACGTCGGCTACGGAAAGACCGAAATTGCCATGCGCGCGGCCTTTAAGGCTGTAATGGGAGGCAAGCAGGTTGCATTCCTTGCACCCACAACAATTCTTGCGGAGCAGCACTACGAAACCTGTGTTGAACGCTTTAAAAACTTTCCGGTAAAAATCGCCCAGATGAGCCGTTTTATTCCGGCAAAGGAACAGAAAAAGATACTTGAAGAACTCAAAAAAGGAAGTGTAGACATTCTTGTGGGAACACACCGTATAATTCAAAAGGATGTTGAATTCCGCGATCTTGGACTTATGATTGTGGATGAAGAGCAGAGATTCGGTGTAAAGGACAAGGAAAGACTCAAAAACTTAAAGGCAAACATCGACTGTCTTGCAATGAGCGCAACTCCAATCCCACGCACCCTGCACATGAGCCTCTTAAAAATCCGCGACATGTCTCTTTTGACAACGCCTCCTCAAAGCCGTAAGCCAATCGAAACAATTGTGGATGAATACACTGACGAGCGCGTTGTAAAGGCAATCCGCCAGGAAGTTGAGCGCGGCGGACAGGTATTCTACCTTCACAACCGTGTGGAATCACTGGAAGAAGTGCGCCACCATCTGCAGCAAATTCTGCCGGAAATGCTTATCGACGTTGCACACGGCCAGATGAGCGTTGATGAACTTGATGATATTTTCCGCAGGTTCAAAATGGGCGGCTTCCACATTTTAATTGCCACGACAATCATCGAAAACGGAATCGATATTCCAAACGTAAACACAATTATTATTGACCGCGCCGATATGTACGGAGTAAGCCAGTTGTACCAGCTGCGCGGTCGTGTTGGCCGGAGTGACAAAAAGGCCTACGCATACCTTTTGTATCCTGAAAACAAGGTCCTGAGCGAAGTTGCAATGAAGCGCCTCCAGGTTATTTCTGACTTTACCGAGCTTGGTTCTGGCTTTAAGATTGCCATGAAGGATATGGAAATCCGTGGAGCCGGAAACCTGCTGGGCCGGGACCAGAGCGGAGACGTTTATTCAGTGGGATTTGATCTGTACGTAAAACTCCTCAATGATGCCGTTGAACAGCTTACCAATTCCAAAAATTACCAGGAAAACAACGAAGTCCTCATGGAACTTGAATACTCAGGCTTTATTCCTGACACATACGTTTCAAACCTTCAGATTAAGATGGAAATTTACAAGAAAATTGCTTCGATTCAGACAAAAGAAGAACTGGATTCAATGTATTATGAACTTGAAGACCGCTTTGGTCCAATCCCGGACGAAGTATACAGCCTCTTAAGTCTTGCAGAAGTCAGAATCATTGCCCGAAAGATGAGTATTTCGTCGATTAAAGAAAAGCAGGGCGTCATTCAGATTGAATTCAGCAGGGTAAGCGACATAAAGGTTGACCGCGTCCTCAAACTGATTAAGGAAACAAACGGAAAGGTAAAACCTGATCCGACACGGCCAAACTTTATTTTAATGAGCGTGGGCAAAATCGGCCTCAAGGAAAAAAGCGAGTTTATCCGGGAAAAGCTGGAGTCAATGGCATAATCTCATGCCAGTGGCCCGACCAACGGTCTAACACTTGCGCCCGGGCAAGTCCAGACAAGTCTGGGCTCTCCTAGGCCCCGATTTCGATTTCGTTGCACAAAGCTTCGTAGAGAATTGCCTTGTCGCGGTTGGACTCCCGTATATTATTTGCAAGGCGCCGGGCAAGAACGGCAAGAACCCTGTACCCGAGAATCGGCTCTTTATCACAGATCTGAAGGAATTTTTTACCTGAAAGGGTCAGGGTAGTGCATTCTGTTTTTGCACTTACCGTTGCCGAGCGTGTATCGTTGGAAATAATTGCAGTTTCGCCAAAGAAGATGTTTTGTTCTGAACTCAGAGTTGCAAGTGCGATTACGTCTCCTGCAGGAGTACCGCGGGTAATCAGAACGGAGCCGCTGTATAAAATATAAAACTGGTCGCCGGTTTCACCTTCTTTAATGATAGTCTGACCTGCACCAAATTTTTCGATGCTCAGGTTATCGTAAACCGCTTTAAGGATACGCACATCTTCATCTTTTGTGATATCAAAATCAGCGAATAATTGAATTTTTACAAGTTTTGGAAGTACCTTTTCAAACGAATCCATTCTATTCCTCCCGCTCTCCGCTAGCGATATTTTTGCCTCTTACAAAGATTGCCCTTGCATTTTTTGGAACGATAAAGTCACCTTTCGGACTGAATACAGGTTCGTTGCTGACAAGGCTTTTTACCTTCTGAAGGCTTCCGAGAACTGCATTCAGATTCGGGTTTTTCTGAGCTTCGCGGATCGCTTCCATTCGTCTCAAGTGGAAGTTCCCTGAATTCAATAAAAGTCCCACCAGGATGCCGTTTTTTGAACGCAGTTTTGCCTGGTGCTCCTTTAATTCGTTATAAGTTTTTCCCACAAAACTCTGGGGGATGTTTCCGATTAAAATTCCTGAATCACTGTCGTCGCTGATTAAGGCGCGAATAACGTTGCTGTATCCCATTCCGCTGGATGCTGTTGCAAGCAGGCGTCTTTCGTATTCCTGGCTCAGGATGATTTCGTCACAGTGTGCCATTTTGAGGTGTTTTTCAACTTTTTCGCTCATAAGTTCTGCGGCAACATAAATGCCACGGCTTAAGCTTTCAATTGTCAGGACTGCCAGAACGGTCCTTGAATCAATCTCGAGAGGCGAGTAGGTTTTTGACTTGTCACAGATGACAAGGGCGCGTTTTGCAGATTGAATATATGCGCGATTTAATGTTGCCTCATCGGTAAAGTCTCCTGCAACATAATTTAATTCTTTGTATTTTTTCTGGCTTCGGATTTGCTCCATCTGCTCAGGCGCTTCGTTGATACAGACAATCATGTCCGCAGTCAAATCAGAGTTTGACAAAAGAACATTGTCCAGGATGTTTTCAAAACCGGCTCTCCAGCCGCAAAGCAAAAAGTGACCTTCCATTTTATTCAATTTTTTTAACCCCTTATCGTTTTTCATCTGAATATCAACAAAGATGGATGCAATTTTAGCCGTGATACAGCCAAAAAGCACAAGACCTGTCATAAGCATGGTCCAACCGGCAGCGCGTCCGGGCAGGGACTCACATACATATTCAAAATAGTTTGCAAAAACCGCAACGCACATAAACCAGAATGTGTCGAATTTGGATTCGATTCCGCTGCCTGTTTTGGTCTCAACGTGGTAAACCACAACGCAGGCACAGGCAATCAGGACAACGATTCCAAGCAGAATATTTGTCAGAGGATCATGTAGTGCAAGTTTTATGCGGCGGAATACCGAAGTTTTTTTAGCCTTTGTTTTATTTTTCATCTTAAAAAACTCCGTTATTGGTTTGCGCAGATTAAGATTGATTTTGCCTTAGCAGGAATTACAAAGTCATCCGGCGGAGTAAGGAAAGGCATATTGTTTTCGTTAAGCAAAAGTCCCACAAGAACCTGATCTTCTTTTTTTCCCACAAAGTCCATAAGTTCTTTAT
>DLYJ01000077.1 GCA_003447785.1 Treponema sp. | reverse complement strand
CTCCAATCATCTGTGAAGCCATCGCCTCAAAGGCTTTTACCTTTGAACCTGAGCTTGAACAGATTGACGAGAGGCTTTTTACACTCAAATTGTTCAACACACCGACGGGCAGTCACAAAGATTATGGAATTTCATACCTTGTTAACTGTATAGAAACCATCCACGGCCTCAAGGGCGGTTCGTCCGTCTTTTTAGACGCCACCTACGGAGAACTGGGAGCAAGTCTTGCCCGTGCCCTCAGGGGCAAAAAGCATCTTAAGGCTGTCCTTGTTTATCCGAAGGGAATGGTCCGCGGCCTGAGCGAAGAAGACTACATCTGGAACGGAGGAAACATTCTTCCAGTTGAATTTGAAGGAACTGAGGCTGACTGCTGCGCTGTTGTCCGCGAATTATTTAAAAATCGCAGCCTGATTGATGAATTCCATCTGACTGTGGCTAACACGGCAAATATCGGACGCCTCATGCCTCAGCTGTTCTTTTATCCTTTTGCCTTCAGCCGTTTGAAAGGTAAGGTTTATTCTGACATTTACTACGCAATGCAGTGCGGAAATTACAGCAACCTCGTTGCAGGACTTTACAGCTGGAGATTGAGTCTTCCTGTAAACGGCTTTATCTGCCCGTCAACTCCTGAACTTACACTGGACCCGTACGGACTCTGTGTTGTTCCTGATGACCTTGTTCCGTTTACACGACGGGGAAATGCAGACCCTGCAAGCCCGTCCAATCTTGAGCGTCTTGAAGACATTTTTAACCGTAACTCGCTGATGCTCAAAAACTTTGTTTATCCGGCTCATGTGAGCGAAAAGAAGACTGATAACGCGTGCCGCGAACTTTTTGTCAATTACGGCATTCTTGCGGACCGTGCGACAAGTTCAGTTTATGCTGCCATCCGGGAACGCCGGGAACTGATAGACGAAGATGAAGCCACCACAGTGCTTGTTATGCGCGATGAGCCTTCATTTGATAGTGAATATATCCGGCACACGACAGGAGAGCTTCCTGAGACGCCTGTGAGCGTTAGAGAGGCTTTTATTCCCAACCAGCTGAATAAACCGACGGTTTCAAGGGGGGAAGAGATTATTTCTTTGATGAAGACTTATCTGAAGTAGTCTTTGCTTTTCTGGCCGCTTTTGAAGCAGGTTTTGGAGCAGGTTTTACCTTTGTCTTTTGAGCCGGTCCTGCAGTTTTTGCGGCCGGCTTTATTTTTGACTGCGTACTCTTTTTGAGTGCCTTTCTTACTTTCGGCTTGAAGGTTGCAATAAAGTTTTCGCACCTGTATTCAGCGGACTGTTGTGCTTTTTTAAGCGACTTGAATACAGATTCAACTTTCCTTACATCCGTCTTCTTTGCGTCTGCAATGTAGAACTGCTCGGCAATTTCAAGGGCGCGGCTCATCATTTCTTCATTGAACCATTTGATTCCGTTGAACTCGTTGGCGCCGGTCAGAACTGCACTGTCGCCTGAGTCAACGAGAAGTCTGGCGATTTCGTATGCGTTGAGGGATGTTGTTGCGACAATAAAACCATTGTCAAAGTAACTGTACAGTGAACCGTTATCAAGTGCTGTGTTTCTCAGGCCCTGTTCAAGAATACGCATTAAAGCCCATCTGCGTGCACAGCCTGCCTTTGCAAGGGGAAGAAGAAGTTTGTAGAGCGTGATAAGTTCAGTTGTGCCTGATACCTTCGGAGCCTTAACTGGCTTGTAGACCTTCTTTCTGGAAGCGGTCTTTTTAGCAGCTTTCTCATTTTTTGCAAACTCATCTTTTGCAAATCGGTTTGCCTGTTCATAGAACTTATCAAGAAGAGCCTGAAGGGAAGCCTTGTCTTCTTTTGAAAGCGGCTTTGTCTTTTTAGTGCCGTTTTTAAGAGGTTTCTGGTTTGTAATATGAATCTGCACCCAGGCCTGCAAAAATTCCCGCAGACTTGCGTACAGGTCGTTGTAATGGTAATCCTGCCATGCAACTTCAAGATTTTCACAGCCCCTGCCGTTTAAAAAGTCGCAAAGTTCGCCCAGGTGTCCGTCCAGATCCTTTTCCTGGCGGATATCCAGGAAGATTTGTGTTTCAAAGCCGTTGAGGGAGATAAACATTCCGTGTTCGCAGATATCCGTTGAACGCCGGATAAACCACTGGTTAGAGCGCTGTTCCCGGAAAATCATGTAAAAGTCTTTTTCGCCCCAGAGACCGAGCCCCTCAGAAATTGAGCGGCTTACGAGTTTTTTGTCGTTTTCTCCCGAGCCTGTTTTAACGGCGTACTGGCAGGACTGCTTGATCCAGCCGCTTGCACGCTCGTACTTATTGTTGTAGAAAACGACAGAGTATTCGTTTCCACATCTGTTTGAATAGGCAAATACGTTTTCGTTTACATTGCCGTTGTTCCACACATCATAGAACAAAAAGTCTTCTACGCCTGCAAAGAGGTAGCGCTTTTTGAGAAGAGGGAAGATTTCCCGTTTGTGGCGTTCAATCAGGTACTGGTCAGGCTGTTCGTCGCGGTAGGCCCGGGTGTATTCCATGCCGTACTTTTCTTCAAAGCCTTCAATCTGGCCGTGACCAAACATTGGAAGTCCCGGCATTGTCGCCATCAGGGTGCAGACACCAAAATACTTGTCGCCCTTACCAAACTGTGCTACGGCAGTTTCTTCGTCAGGGTTGTTCATAAAGTTTACATAACGCTTGAGAATCTGCGGGTCAAAGGTAATTGTGTTTTTTACAGTCTGTCTGTATTTGTAATTTTCTTCCTTTTTGAGCATGTTCATAAAGGCCGAGTTATAAACGCGGTGCATGCCTAAAGTTCTCGTAAAATAGCCTTCCATCATCCAGAATGCTTCTGCAAGGAGAAGGGTGTCCGGCACTTCTTTTGCAACGCGGTCAACTACTTCCCGCCAGAACTCGTTAGGAATTCGATCTTCAAACTGCTGCGCGGTCAGGGCAAATTCACTGCGGGTTGCGATGTCTCCGCCCTTGCCCGGCTCAGGATACCACAGCCGCTTGATGTGTTTTTTTGCAAGAACCATTGCGGCATCAAAACGGATAATCGGAAAGTTGCGAGCTACGTGTAAAATCTCCTGCATTACTTCTTCCCGGGCAGCCGGGTTCAAAAAGTCAATCTGGGCTGTGTCGTTCCATGGCATGCCGGTTCCGTCGTTGCCGTGGTAAATATATCTTGTGTCGCCTGTTGCTGTGTCTACGCGCTTAAAGCAGACTGCACAGTCATTTTTTGAATAATAATGGTCTTCAAGGTAAATTGCGACACGGCTATCGTGGCTCAAATTAGGTCCGTTGAATGTGTACTGCGGAAAAGGATTATCACGGCGCTGAACGAACAGGTCCGGCTTTTCTACAACCCATTTTGCGTCCATTCCGGTGTGGTTGGGAACCATGTCACTTGCAAGACGGATTCCCCGCTGCCAGAGCCTTGTACGCAGGTTTGAAAGGGCATCCCAGCCGCCAAGGTTAGACGCGATTTCATAGTCATCCAGAGAATATGCACTTGCTGCCGCTTCAGGATTTCCGCAGATCTGTTTTATCGTGCGGCTTGCAGGGCTTCGCTCCCACAAACCAATCAGCCAGAGCCCCGTAAAGCCTTCATCACGGAGCAGATCCAGTTCTTCGTCCGGAATCTGGTCCAGCCGTGTAATCTGGCGGTTGTATTTTTTTGAAAGCTGAAAGAGCCATACAAGAACAGTTTTTGCCATAAGAACAACGCGGGGCATCCATTCTTTGTCATCGCTGAATCTTTCGTATTCTCGCATGAGGTAGTTGTAGTCTGGAGGCGACATGTCAGGGCTTGAGCCTGTGGTGGGGTGCCACTCAGGCTTCCATTCTTCTGACAGAAGGTCACTGCCGGCAAAAAGACGGCGGAGCCAGTAATCTTCGCCTTCACCTTCGCCCGGTGCAAGCAGGTCTGCCCAGTGAACACGGACATAATTCAACTGTTCCTGAAGGTTGTCCGGCGCAAAATTAACCGGCTCTTTAAGGAAGGTAATCAAATCATGACCATAGGCTCCCCAGTAAGGAAGTTTTTTAAAATAGGCAGTTATCTGAACCCAGCTGTCCTTCCAGATTGAATTCATCGAGAGTTTTGCATCATCAAAGAGAATCTGGAACGGCTTGAATGCGGGATTTTCGTTTGCAAGGTGCAATAGAATTATTTCTTCAAGAACCTGCTCCCGGTTTGTGCGTACACGGCCGGTCTTCCGTTCGGTCATTTCTGTATTCAAAAAGTCTGTAATCGTTGTACTGCCGTCATAAACTGAAACCGGCGGAAATTCTTCGCAGAAACTTACGAGCATTGAATCGATCTTGTCTTTGCCAAAACTTGCTTCTAAATCCGAAAGAAGTTCCTTAAAAGTTTCCGGATATTTCTGGCGGCGGTAAGTGTAACAGGCAAGGTGGAAAATTTCGTCCAGAAGCCCCATTGCGTTGAGGGTGCCTGCGCTGATTTGAGTGCGGTTCAAAGAATCAAGATAACGGTTCAAGCGCACCTGGAATTCACGGACTGCACCGATGTTTGCAAGAATTACGTTTCCGGTAGAAGAAAAGAGAGATTTTGAAAATTTACAGGCGTCTCTGACAGCTTTAGAAATATGGAATTCATTATACGAATATGTCAAAATCGCCTCCAAAATCAATTCTACTATTCAATAATTATAACATGAATCTAAAACTTTGTCGTAAAATTTTCGTTCCAGTGCCAGATAACCTTTGCCAGAGCGTTGCTGAAAGGCTGCGGCCGTGTAAAGTCTGGAAGCCAGTCAGTGTCCGTCGACAAATCCTGGTAGAATAAGTATTCAAAATCGTATGCATCAATCAGGTCGCGCAAATCAGCGTCTTCTGTGGTGTTGACCAGACGGTTTTCGATAACGGAAAGTGCCTTCCTGCGGCGTGCTAGTTCTGCTTCAGTGCCCTTGAAGGGAACCGGAGTGTACTGGCTCATAAGGGAAATAATTGCCTTTCCGTCGGCGTTCTGCTTGAGCCAGTCCAGAACATCTGCGGTTTCCATAAAGCGTCCCGGTAAAAAGAGGTGGCGGATAATTACCCCCTGAAGAATCTTGTCCTTTTTAACTCCGTCTTTTTCGACCTGCACGATGTTGAGTGGGTTGTGTTCAATCATCCATGTAAGGGCCTTTTTTGAAGCCTCAGGATAATTTTTTGCTCCAAAAAGACTTTCGCTTAATGGTGAACTGAGTGTTTTAAAATCCGGAAGCCAGATTGTTACCAGGCCGTCCAGTAATTCAAGCATATCGGGACTGTCGTATCCGCTTGAATTCCAGCAGATTGGAAGTGTCAGGCCCCGTTTTCGCGCTTCAGTTAAAAAATCGGCAAGAAGGGGAATATGATGGCTTGGAGTTACGAGATTTATGTTTTCTGCTCCAGCATCCTGGAGACGCAGACAGATTTCTGCAAATTCTTCCCTGGAAAGGTCGCGGCCCATGTTCTGCTGGCTTATCTGATAGTTCTGGCAGAATGCGCAGCGGAGGTTACAGCCCGTTAAAAAGATTGTTCCACTGCCACCAAAAACAGTTACAAGGGGTTCTTCGCCAAAGTGAAGGCATGCAACGGCTGCACGCAGTTTTTCGGTCTGCGTACAAAAGCCTGTTGTTTGAGTACGGTTTACCTTACAGTTTCTCGGACACTGGGTGCACGAGGTATATAAATTATCAGATGCCATCGTGTGAAAGAATAATGCTCATCATTGACTGCAAAAAGTCCAGATCCAGGTCTTCTGCTTCCAGATTTACAAAGTCCCGGAGAGTTTCCCAGTCTTCTGAATTCAATACATCATATTCTCCGTCATCGTCCCCGTCTAAAAATGACTGGAAGGCTGTAATGCGGTTAAGGTTTTCTTCTGAAGGTTCTTCTGAAAGATTATCTGATGCCATTACATAGGTGTTGAACCAGTAGTCACTGATTGAACGCGCCAGATTGATTGAACTGCGGTTTGATGTTTCGAAAAGTTTACAGATTTGCATGCATACGCGCTGTCCGTCGTAGGCACCGCCGTTGTCAGAGCGTTCATGTTTTTTAATTCTCTGAATATCAGCCAGTAATTTTTGAATTGTATTCATGTGCTTATTATAAGAAAACAAAGCTAAAAGTACAATTAAAAGGACATTCTTTTTGGTGTTAGAACATGCTAAAAATCTCGAATTTATCAATAATTAGACTGTTTTTTCCTTGACTTTGAACTTAAGGAAAGTTAAACTAAGACTATGGACTTAAGAACTGTATTAACACCTGAAACTGTAGAGTTGCATCTGCAGGGTAAAACAAAAGAAGATATCATTGATGAGATGCTCGAAATACTTATCAAGGCAGGAAAGGTGACTGACAAGGCTTCTGCCCGTGAGTGTGTTTTGGACCGCGAACGCAAAATGTCTACCGGTATGAAGCACGGAATCGCTATTCCTCATGGAAAGACAGATACTGTTTCTGATCTCGTAGCCTGCATTGGTATTTCAGACAATCCGGTTGATTTTGATTCATTGGATCAGGAACCGTGCCGTATCTTCATTATGACACTCTCACCAGTTAACAAAACTGGTCCACATCTTCAGTTCCTTGCTGAAGTTAGCCTTCTTTTCAAGAGCGCAGAAAAACGTCAGCAAATCTTAAACACACAGGATAAGGCTGAAGTAATTAAAATTCTTACTGAATAGTTTGTAAATTCAGTTTGAACAGGGGAAAGCCTCTTGGCCTATTCTGGCCGGGGGCTTTTTTTGTTGGAGGAAAATATGAAATTTGAAAAACTTTTTGAGTCTAAGGAAAATAAATTATACAAAATCGATGGAACTCAGGTTCCTGTTACAAAAGAAATGGCTTATCCGGTTAAATGGAGTGACGTGGAAGGTGCCGAAGAAGAATACGACGAAGCAGCCCTTGCAAAGCTCCGTGACGACCTTAAAAAGCTGGAAGAAGAAGGCCGCTATGTATTTATCGAGCCTGTATACGACAAAGAAGCCATTCCCGGACAGTTTATTTCGGCAATGAAGCATACAAGCCGCCGTATCAAGGACTGCGCTTCTGTAATCGGTTTTGCAATTCCTGAGCAAGTTGCGGGTGACGCTGATGTTGTAAGCGCCTTTATCGAAAAGATTGGCGAAAAACATCCCCACTATGTTTACTTTGCAAAAAAAGCCTGCCGTGATGATATAGTTTTGTACTAAATGTTAGCGTATGCAAAATGCGCATAGATATTACAAATAATTCTATTGGAGATAATTGATTTTTAAATCGAATTGTGTCATTATCCTAGCATTATGAGTTCGTATACTAGAAATTTATTACAGGGAACATTTGCCGCAAGCTTTTTGTTTTTAGCTGCTGCACTTTCTGTTTATTTTATTCTCCCTGCACAGGACGACTCACCGGCCGATTTTGATTCTTACACTGCCGGTTTGGGAGAAGATTATTCGGATGAACTTGCTCGTGAGGCAGGTTTCAAAGTTGATTATGCAGGATTTTTGAACGAAAATGACCGTGGACTTGAACTTTATCGTCAGCCGCAGTCACGTCCTTCAATTGAATGGTTTTACACACAGGTTACAGGAAACCGTCAGGTAGCGCTTGCCATTCTCGAAAATGCAGACAGAAACAATATTCCTCTGTCTCTCGCATTCTCTCTTGCTTATGTTGAAAGCCATTTCAGGCCGGACGCAGTAAACCGTAATTCAAATGCAACTATCGACCGCGGTTTGTTCCAGTTGAACAGTGCAAGTTTTCCACGCTTAACAGAGGCTGAGTTCTTTGACCCGGCTACAAGCGCAAAATACGGAATGATTCATCTGCGCTGGTGCATGGATCTTGCAGGAAAGGGCAACGAAGTAACGGCTCTTGCAATGTACAATGCAGGAACCACTCGCGTTAAGGCAAATAAGACTCCGCAGCACACTCTGAACTATGTAGCAAAAATCACTGCTTACCGTGCACGCCTTGAGTCAAAGTTCACAACAGATATCGTAGCATTCTACAATGTGCCGTCCCGCACAAGCGGCCTTGCAAAGAAATAAAATGTCAGGGATTGCCGTATCAGGTACGGCAGTGGCAGTTGTGTGTCATTTTCCCGCGCTGTGACGCCTGCGCTTTTGCGCCTGCGCTGTGGCGCAGGAATCCTTATCAGTCGAAAGTAACTTCTTTTTTAGGACGGCGGCCGCAGCATTTTGCTTCGGTGCAGAAACCTGTTACGTCGCACTTTGGAACGAACAGGTTGTCGCAGATCCATTTCCATTCATCGCTGTACGCTGAAAGTTCTTTTTTGATTTCGTTTGCCATTGCGCGGATTTCGCTGTAGGCTCGGGTGCAGAGGCGCTGGTTCATCAGATTAATCATGTTGCGGAGATTTCTCTTGTCGACGATTTTTGTCATCATGCCCAGGGGAAGAATATTTGCAACATCTTCTTTTGGTGCGCCTAGTTCAACCAGTCTGGCGTAACTTTCTTTGATTTTATCCATACAGTCATTGTATTCTTTTAATGAATCCGGATTGTTTTTGATGGAAGACGGTGTAAAGTATTCAAATTTATTGCAGTTAACGTAGCGTGTGCTTTCCTGGAGACGGGTCGGGCCGCCTGCGATATGCGTGTAATATTCCCGGATTGCGCGGGCAGAATAACCTGAGATGCAGATTTCGATGTCTACGTATTCCAGGACGCGTCCGTGTCCGCTGATAATGCAGTCTTTTGCGCGTTTAATATTTTTTTCTTCGCTGTCAATCGGGCTGTTCCAGCAGACTCCTGCCATTTTACCGATTTTCTGAAGAGGATATTTATCTGTGCTGTCAAAAACTTGAATCATAGTCGTATTCTAGCAGAAAAGGGGGCCTTGCTCAATTATTCGCGCCACTTGTTGTATTTGTCGCATTCGAGAATCTGGCGGGCGTTTTTTACCCGTTCTTCTGTAGGACTGTCGGTCTTTTCGAGAGGATATGGAATTCCAAGATCCTTGTATTTGGTAATTGCAAGCCCGTGGTACGGCAGAATCTCTACGCGTTCAACATTTGAAAGCGTACGGATAAAGTCCCGGGTCTGGGTTAAGTATTCGTCATTGTCTGTAATTCCGGGAACAAGTACGTGTCTTATCCAGATTGGCTTTTTGATTGAATCAAGATATCTGAACATCTGGCGTACGTTTTTGCCTGTACGGCCAACAAGTTTGATGTGTTCTTCTTCGTTAATGTGTTTAATGTCCACGAGAAGGATATCGGTTACTTCCATCAGCTTCTGGAATTTTGCAAACCATTCGCCTTCTTCTGTGTACGGACCGCCGGCGGTGTCGATACAGGTGTTTATTCCCCGCTGTTTGGCCTTTGTAAATAATTCAATTAAAAAATCAATCTGAGCCAGTGGTTCTCCGCCTGATACTGTGATTCCGCCTTTCGGGCCCCAGAAATCACGGCAGCTTTCAGCCTCGTCGATAAGCTGGTCAGCAGTGTAGAGTTTTCCGCTGGTCATATTCCAGGTGTCAGGGTTATGACAGTAGAGACAGCGGTAAGGACATCCGCTGAAAAATATGATAAATCGAACTCCAGGCCCGTCCACCGAACCAAAAGATTCAAGCTGATGAATATATCCTTGTAATGCCATAAATATACCTCAAAAAAAAGAGGCTCTCGGCGAGAGCCTCTTTTTTGTTTAATCTGGTTTTTGTGTATTAAACCAGTTGTTTATTTAGGGTTTATTACAA